>NZ_RZOI01000280.1:0-7063 GCF_004022645.1 Mesorhizobium sp. M4A.F.Ca.ET.020.02.1.1
GTCCAGCATTGCGCAGCGCGGCAGGCAGCGTCCGCGAGGCGGGCGCCGCGCCGGTCCTTGACGAGCCTGCGCGGCACGATCGCTGCCTGGCGCAGGCAGGCACGCTTTCGCTGGGATCTCAAGCGAATCTCGGAGACCAATCCGCATCTGATCGACGATATCGGCCTGACCAGACGGCAGGTCGAGGAAGAGATCGCCAAGCTGCCCTTCTGGCAACGATAAAGGCTAACCCGGTTGGCCCTCACTGCGTGTCCGCGTGTGCCCTTAGCTCCGCGCGCCTCTCGTCTGACACCACCGCCAGATCGAGCACCTTCTGCAATTCGGCCGCGTGGCGAAAGGATGGCTCGGGCTGGACGCCGCTCTTCACCGCCTCGGCGAAGCGCTCATAGTTGGTCGGCACCGTGCCGGCGTCGAGCGCCTCCCATCTGGCGTTCTCGACATTGTCGCCCACGCACGCCTTCAGCGCCGAGCCTTCGAGATTGTGCACCACCTCGATGCCGCCCTTGTCGCCATAGATGCGCAGCCTGAGCTCGTTGAGATGGCCGGTCGCCCAGCGGCTGGCATGCACCACGCCGAAAGCGCCATTGGAGAAATCCAGCGTCATGGCGAAGCTGTCATTGGCGTCGAGCCCGTATTCGCCGATGCGGTTGCCCGGCGCCTTGTCGAAGGCGCGCAGGCGGCAAAACACATGGTCGATGTCGAGCGCCGCGCCATAGCTGGCGAAATCGAGGATGTGGATGCCGACGTCGCCGAGCACGCCGTTCGAGCCATGGCCGCGCGACAGGCGCCACAGCCATTTCGGGTCGGTGCGCCAGTCGCCCCAGAATTTCGACACCAGCCAGCTTTGCAGGTAGGAGGCCTCGACATGGCGGACCGTACCGATCTCGCCTGCCAGCACCATGGCGCGCGCCTTCTGCAGAGGTGCCACATTGCGGTAGGTGAGGTTCACCATGTTGACGATGCCGGCGGCTTCCGCGGCGTCCGCCATCTCGGTCGCCTTGCCGAAATTCTCGGCCAGCGGCTTCTCGCACAGAACCGGCTTGCCGGCGGCGATCAGCGCCATGGTGGTCGGGTGATGGATGCGGTCCGGCGTGACGTTGGCGACAGCGTCAAATTCACCCCATTTCAGCGCCTCCTCCAGCGAGGTGAAGCGGTTGGGGATCTTGAAGCCGTCGGCGAATTCGCCGACGCGGGCCGGATCGACATCGACGGCGCCGACAATGTCGACGCCCTCGATGGCGCTGAAGCGGCGGGCATGCTCCTGCGCCATCCAGCCGGTACCGAGTATCAAAAGCCGCATTTTTTGCTCCTCCGAGCGAATTGGTTCGATTCAATCATATCAGGTGGATAACCGCTATTGCTGCAGAGTTCCAGATGGAAAGCGCTGCCTTGAACTAACGGAAGCCGGCCTCGCCGGCCGTGTGCAGCTTGCCGCCGCGCTCGACGATCGGCTCCAGCGCCTTGTCCACCGGCACGTTCGGCGCGTCGTGGATAGCACGCTTCGCGCCTTGCGGGTTCGCCGCCCACTTCACCGCGTTGCGCAGCACCTGCTGCACCGTGGCGTCATGATAGGTCGGATAGGTCTCGTGGCCGGGCCTGAAATAGAAGATGTTGCCGGCGCCGCGCCGATAGGTGAGCCCGGAACGGAACACTTCGCCGCCCTGGAACCAGGAGATGAATACCGTTTCAAGCGGCTCCGGCACGGCGAACTGCTCGCCATACATCTCCTCGTTCTCGAGTTCGAAATAGTCGCCAAGCCCATCGGCGATCGGATGGCTGGCGCTCGTCACCCAGAGCCGCTCGCGCTCGCCGGCCTCGCGCCATTTCAGCGTGCAGGGCGTTCCCATCAGACGCTTGAATATCTTCGAGAAATGGCCGGAGTGGAGGACGATCAGCCCCATCCCCTCCCAGACGCGGCGCGCCACCCGCTCGACCACTTCGTCGGCGACGGCGCCATGATCCTTGTGCCCCCACCAAACCAGCACATCGGTCTCCGCAAGGCGGGATTCGGGCAGGCCGTGCTCTGGCTGCTCCAGCGTCGCGGTCGAGGCGGAAATGCCGGGGTCGGCCTTCAGCGCGTTGGCAATCGTGGTGTGCATCCCTTCGGGATAGATCGATGCGACCACCTCATTGGTGCGCTCATGGATATTCTCGCCCCAGACGACAGCGCGTATTGTCATGACATCCTCGTGGTGAACCGGAGCCGACCCGCCCCTGGCCATACATAGAGCCTGCGGCCGACATTGAAAGCGCTTTTCGAAGTGGTTGCGAACGCCAGCGGCCTCGTCACCCCAGGCTGGAGCAAGGAGCGGTGCGACGCAGCGAAGACCCCAGGATGACGCGTTCGGGGCTTCGCCAGTGAATGCGCCAGCCTGAAAGCATCCTGCGCCAACAACGACCTAGGCCAATATGCTCCCACCGTGAATCAACGCCTCCCGGCAACCCTTTGGCAAACGCCACGCCTCGGTTACAATACCGGCCATGCGCGAGGCACTGCTTGGGGTCGCGATCTTTGTCTGCCTGGCTGGGGCTTCGCTCACCAGCCTGCTGATCCATGGCCGGTTTCCGCCCCATCACCGCCAGGACGATACCAGCGCGATCGTGCGGCTCGCCGCCAATCTGTTCGTCGTGATGACCTCGCTGGTGCTCGGCCTGATGATCAACTCGGCCAAGAACACGTTCGAATCCATCGACCACAACGTCCATGCCTATGCGACTGAGTTGATTTTGCTCGACAGGTCGCTCAGGCAATACGGCCCCGAGACGCAGGCCGCGCGCCAGCCGCTCATCGCCTATGTGCAGCGCGTCGTCGACGCCACCTCGCCCAGTCAGCAAACCCCGATAGTCGCCAACAGACTGTCGGAGCTTTTGCTCAACAATGTCGGCGACCAGCTGCGGGCGCTGACGCCGCCCGATGACGAACACGTCGCCATGCTGCAGGAAGCCCGCCAGCAGTTGCAGAAGGTGATCGAATTGCGCTGGGTGCTGGCCGAGCAGTCGGAGGGCGCCATCCCCGGACCACTGATCGCCCTTCTGGTTTCCTGGCTGACGCTGATCTTCGCCAGCTTCGGCTTCAGGGCGCCCTGCAACGCCACCGTGGTCAGCACCTTCATCGTGTCGGCGGCGCTGGTCGCCGCCGCGCTCTATCTAATCATGGACATGGATATACCCTTCTCCGGCCCGATCCAGATCTCGCCAGCGCCGCTCCAAAGGGCGCTGGCGGAGCTCAAGCAGTGAGGTCACGAGCCGCGCTGGTTTAAGTCGTTGAGCAACCGCTTGGCTGCCACCGCCGCTCCGTCGCTGTGGCTCGTGCCGGCAAGAGCCACCGTCCAGGCGTGGGTTTCCGGCGCGAGTGCCTTCGCAAGGGCTGCCGTATGATCAGCCCTGGCGGCCTTCCTGGGCGACCTGTGTCAACGGCTTCGACATGCGCGGCACCACCACCAGGCGCTTGATCTTGCCTTTCTTGTAGGCGGCAAGGAAGCGGGCATAGTCCTTGAAGACGACGCAGCCATTGGACTCGGCGCGGCCGCCGCGCAGCATGTAGGTATGAGCAAGCAAGCCGTCGCGGCCATATTTGTTCTTGCCGCTGGTCGGCGTCAGCCGAATCGCCTCGACGCCGTGGAAGCGCGATTCACGCATCGACAGATTGTAGGTGTCGGGCGGCGTCGGGCCGACATTCTTCTTGTTGACGAAGCGCGGCTGGTCGACCATCGAGCCCAGCCCGGAATGGGCCTCGAGCTTGGAGCCATCAGGCATATAGACGGTCCTGGCCGCGATATCGTAGACGGCGACGCCATTGCCCACGCTTGGCCTGTTGCTGAACAGGTTGCCGAACACTCCGCCCGCGCCGCGCTCCGGCATGTCGGGCTTGGCGTAGGCGAGCATCTCCGCGTCCTGGGTCTTCGAGCGCTTGCCCGGCTTGGCCGGCTTGGCCTGGCTGGCCTGCACACCCGGCAGCGCCGGCACGGCCGCATGCTCCGAGCTGCGCGGCGACAGGGCCGGGAGCTTCCCGGACAGCACGTCCGCGGCCTTGGCCGACTGGGCCTTGCCGGTCTTTGACGCCGACGCCTTGGGCGCCTGCTCCTGTGGCGCCTCGATCCGTGGTGCGTCCGCCCTGGAGGCTTGAGCTTTTGGCGATTGATCCGGCTGCTCGATCAGCGCCCGTGGCCGGCCGGTTGGCAACGGAATTGTGTCCGGCATCTCGTCCTGCGGCGGCAGCGAGGCAAGCAGAACTTCGGTCCCTTGCGGCTCCTGCAGCCCGTCAGGCGCGGCCAGCGCCACGGACGGCGGCGGCGACAACATGTCGACCTCCGGCATTGCGTTGGCGAGCGCCAGCGCCAGGCGCGACGAGCGTTCGATCTCCGCCACCGGAGGTCCGAAGCGCACCGATGCCGGGCCCTGCTGGTCGGGCAGGCGAACCGGTTCGGCGAAGCGGGCATCGGCCGGCAGGCTGGCCAGCAGGACCGGCTTGTCCTGCGCGCGGGCAAAGGCATCCGCCAACTTTTGCGGCGACAGCTTTGCGCTGGCGACGACGCTGTCGAAGCGGTCGGCCGGGGCAGTACGCGCCACGGTTTCCGGCGCGGCCGTCCTCGGCGCGACGCTATCGGGCCTTGCCGCAGGACGCAGGCGCGCCATCTTGCCGTCATGCGAGAAATTCGAGGCCTGGCGCAGGCAGGCAGCATCGCAACGCCCGAGGAGCGCCTGCCGGTGCCGGGCATCCGCCGGGAGCGAAAGCGCCCAGGAACTGGCGAGCGCGCGGCGCGGATCGGCAAGCGCGATGGTGCCCGGCGCAAGCAGGCTCGGCGGCAATCGGTTGGAGGCAGCGGTGAGCGAGGTGCCCATCGAATAAAGGCCAGCCAGGGTCGCCACGGACCACAGGGCGAGCGCGGCGCCAACAGCAGGCACCACAACCCAAAGATGACCACCAGATGTCTTCGAAGCTACCCCCTCTTCAGGAGCGTCACCCCGGTACTTCAAACGCAAAAACGCCATACGACCACTCTCAATCGGCATGCCGGTTCGCGGACCTGGCACCCGTCACGATCACAGTTCGCCTGGTGCCCCCTGCACCTTCACGCGTCTGTTGCCGATTGATTCAAAAGATGGACAAAGATGGTTAACCAATCCCTCCACCAGTCGCCGATACGGCGACGGTCCATACGAAAAAAGAGCCCTCCACGGTCTGCGCCACGGTAAAATGCTCTCCCTCACCCGCTTTGCTGCCCGTTTTTCAAGCCTCTGTCAAGAAAGCGTGAAGATCGGAACCGCAGCAACTCGGGCCGGTACAGGGCGTTTGAGGTCGAAATGCGACCGCCCGGCTGGCATTGGAACACGTCGGTCGAAGATATGCTGGGCCAGCAGGCCAGGCGGTCGAAAGATATTGCGGAGACGGATCTGACCCAAAAAGTCACCTCCGCCCGGAGCGGAGGCGACGACGAAACTCTCGCGCCGCGAACCCGGTCGCCGGCGGCGCGTGCTCACATGCTCATGGCCAGGTCCCGACTATGCTCGCAGCGTTCAGCGCGTTTCGTCGGATCCGTCGGCGACGCCGACATGATGCCGGTAGACCATGCCCCAGCCCTTCCAGCCGGTGAACAGGAGGATGAGGACTACGATCAGCGACAGCACCAGGCCGACCGGCACCACTGCCGCCTCGCCCTGGGCATATCGCGAGTACCAGTTGTAAAGCTCGACCAGCACGACAATGGCGTTGCCGCCAGCGTGCAGCCATGCATCGCGAAGGTTGCGGATCCGGGTATCGCCCAGCACATCGGTAAGGCCGGCAAGAGCGGCCAGCGCGGCCATGACCAGACCGGCCCCCAGCAGCCAGAGCGAAGCGGTGACCCAGCCCGGATTGCCGGTTCGCCAGAAGATGAGGTCGCACACGAAGGTGGCGACGAAAAAGGCGATCGGGAACGGTATCAGCATTGCATGGACAGGATGGCCGGCAATGCTTGCGGTGCTGTGCGGATTGTGGGTGATCGGGTCGCGCGTCATCGTAATGCCTCCCGCAGGCGTGGCGAGCGCCGCCTCGGCCACATACTCATCACCGGGCCTGGCGGCAAAAAGCCGGATACGAACCGAACTCGGACAGGTGCGGAATGTTCCGCAGTCCCGTTACTCCAGGGGCGCCTGTCGGCTTGGAGTTGGGCGTCCTTCGACCAAACCGGGGACGGGTTTCGTCTTGCCGCTCAGCCGTGCGCCCAAGGTCAGCGCCAGCGGAAAATTGCGGACAACCGCTTCCATCAGCGCGGCGCCGCCGGGACCAAGGGCGATGCGGGCAATGGCTTCGGCGGCAAGGATCCGCGTCGAGAACAAGCCTCTCCAGGCCGCCTCGTAGCGTCTGCCCGCCGCTTGGCGTCCCGCCTGTCCGGCCTGAGCGTCGTCGAGTTGCCGCGCCAGGAGCCAGCCGGACTGAAGCGCCATCGATATGCCCTCGGCGATGATCGGGTGCGACTCGCCGGCGGCATTGCCGGCGCGGAAGATGTCCCCTTCGTAGCCGGCGCGGATGCCTGGCCGGATCGGACCGGCGGCGAGCCACGGACCGTCGGCGCTGGCTTCCTCAAGGGCCTCCCTGACGCCCCGGCATGTCGCCATAAGATGATGCTCGACGGCCTCGGCCGCCGAGACGTGGCCGCCGCGCTCGGCGGCAAGGCCGCTGCGCAGCAGGGCGAGCCTATCGCGCCTTATGCAGCACGAGATCGACATGCGGCCATGATCGGCCGTGACCATGCCGCCATAGCCGCCGGGAAACGTGATGAGCGGCATCAGGTCGGGCGCCAGGGACGATCCGGTGAAATGCGCCTTGAAGCCGAGCAGGTCGGAGGGGCGGCTTTTCTTTTCGAGCTGGCTCGGCAGCGGTCCAGGCTCCCACGAGCCGTGCGCGGCGACGACCACCGGCGCCCGCAGGATCGTCGCCTCATCGCGGCAGTCCCTTGCTTCAATCCGCACCGCTTGGCAGTCGCCTTCGCGCTCGACGGCGACGGCGCGGCAGGGCTGGAAGACTTGCGCCCCGGCCGATCGGGCCGGATCGAGGAGCAGGATATCCAGAACGTCGCGGCCC
>NZ_RZOI01000281.1:0-7033 GCF_004022645.1 Mesorhizobium sp. M4A.F.Ca.ET.020.02.1.1
TCTCGATCAATGGCGCCAGCGTCGCCGCGCGATAGGAGCTTGACCATGTCGGACATCGTTCTCAAGACCGAAAACCTGACCAAGCGCTATGGCGGCGTGCATGCTCTCGAAGGCGCGAACTTCGAACTGCGCAAGGGCGAGCATGTCGCCATCATGGGCGACAACGGCGCCGGCAAGTCGACCTTCGTGCGCCAGATCACCGGCGTCGAGCAGCGAACCGACGGCAAGGTCTGGTTCGACGGCAAGGAAGTGAACTTCGCCGGGCCGATCGAGGCGCGCGAGGCCGGCATCGAGACCGTGTTCCAGAACCTCGCGCTCGCCGACGATCTCGACGTGCCGTCCAACCTCTTCCTCGGCCGCGAGAAGGTGTTGTTCAATCTCGGCCCCTTCTCGATCCTCGACCGCAAATTCATGCGCAAGGCGACCGAGGCGGCATTGGTCCGCACCGCGGTGAAGATCCCGAACCTCTCGAGCACCATCCGCCACATGTCGGGCGGCCAGCGCCAGTGCGTGGCGATCGCCCGCACCGCGACCTTCGCGTCCAAGCTGATCATCATGGACGAGCCGACGGCGGCCCTTGGCGTGCAGGAGACGGCGCAGGTCGAAAACATCATCCGCACGCTGAAGGAGAATGGCGAACCGCTGATCCTGATCAGCCACAACATGCGCCAGGTGTTCGACCTGGTCGACCGCATCGTCGTCTTCCGGCGCGGCAAGATCGTCGCCAATTTGCGCAAGCAGGACACCGACGGCAACGACATCGTCGCCTACATCACCGGCGCCAAGACCGGGCAGGCGGAGCTCCAGGCGGCCTGACGGGCGTCACGACGGGACCAACCAGATCGTCCGCGCCTAGAGGCGCGGACATGTTTTAGAACCACCTCAAAGGACAATTCATGACTATCCGCTTCGCTCTTCTCGGCGCCGGCCGCATCGGCAAGGTCCATGCCCGCGCCGTCGGCTCCAATCCCGACGCAAAACTGGTTGCCGTTGCCGATGCTTTCGAGAAGGCGGCGAGCGATCTGGCCTCGGCCTATGGCGCCGAAGTGCGCAGCATCGAGGCCATCGAGAAGGCCAAGGACATCGACGCCGTCATCATCTGCACGCCCACCGACACCCATGCCGACCTCATCGAGCGCTTTGCCAAGGCCGGCAAGGCGATCTTCTGCGAGAAGCCGATCGACCTCGACTTCAAGCGCGTGGAAAAATGCCTGGCCGTGGTCGAGAAGGCCGGCGCCACGCTGATGGTAGGCTTCAACCGCCGCTTCGACCCGCATTTCGCCGCCGTGCGCAAGGCGATCGATGACGGCGCCATTGGCGCGGTCGAGATGGTCACCATCACCTCGCGCGATCCGGGCGCGCCGCCGCTCGAGTACATCGCCCGCTCGGGCGGCATCTTCCGCGATATGACCATCCACGATTTCGACATGGCGCGCTTCCTGCTCGGCGAGGAGCCGGTGGCGGTCAGCGCCCATGCCTCGGTGCTGGTCGACAAGAAGATCGGCGAGGCCGGCGATTTCGACTCGGTCAGCGTCATCCTGGAAACCGCGTCGGGCAAGCAGGCCGTCATCTCCAACTCGCGCCGCGCCACCTATGGCTACGACCAGCGCATCGAGGTGCACGGCTCGAAGGGCATGGTCGCCGCCGAGAACCAGCGGCCGGTGTCGATCGAGCTTGCCAACGACAAGGGCTACACCCGCCCGCCGCTGCACGACTTCTTCATGACCCGCTACCTCGACGCCTACGCCAACGAGATCGCCGCCTTCATCGGCGCGGCAACCAAGGGCAAGAAGGCGGCGCCAAGCGGAACGGACGGCCTTGTGGCGCTGAAGCTTGCGGACGCCGCGCTGAAGTCGGCGAAGACCGGCAAGACTGTTCGCGTCGACTGAGCTTTTTGAATTCGAACACAGGAGAACAGCGATGAGCGGTTTGGCCGGTCGCAATTCGGAAACGCGCGCCATCGTCACCGGCGGCGCGCAAGGTATCGGCTTCGCCGTCGCCGAGGCGCTGGCCGACGAGGGCTGCCGCGCGCTGGCGCTGGTCGGCCGCTCGCAGGAGAAGGGCGACAAGGCCGTCGCGGCGCTGAAGAACGGCGGCGTCGACGCCATCTTCATCAGCGCCGACGTCGCCAGGGTCGCCGACTGCAAGCGCGCTGTCGACACGGCGATCGCGCATTTCGGCACGCTGAACGCGCTGGTCAACGCCGCCGCCACCTCGGCGCGCGGCTCGCTTATCGAAACGACAGAGGACGTCTTCGACCAGATTTTCGACACCAATGTACGCGGCCCCTTCTTCCTGATGCAGGGCCTGGTCGCGCATCTTCTGGCGCGTAAGGCGCCGGGCTCGATCGTCAACGTGCTGTCGATGTCGGCGCATGCCGGACAGTCCTTCCTGACGCCCTATTCGACCAGCAAGGGCGCGCTGATGACGCTGACCAAGAATGTCGCCAGCTCCTATCGGAGGGACCGCATCCGCTGCAACGCCGTGCTGCCCGGCTGGATGGACACAGAGGGCGAGGCGATCGTGCAGAAGAAGTGGCACGACGCGCCGGACGACTGGCTGGAAAAGGCCGAGGCCGCGCAGCCGATGGGCCAATTGGTCAAGCCCGCGCAGCTTGCCCGGCTGATCACCTACATGCTGAGCCCGCAGGCCGGCGTCATGACCGGCTCGCTGGTCGACTATGACCAGAACGTCGCCGGCGTGATCGGCGAGTAAGGGCCGGCGCTGCGGCCAGCCCTTTCGTCACTATACGGGGAGAAATGCCCGGCAGGGCAATGAGGGGCAGCGCCGACTTTGACAGCTATGGGTCCAAACTCAGGTTGAAGGCCGATATCTCCGCCTGGCCTTGTCTTTCTGCCGTAGGCGCCGCCCCTCACCTGCCTTCCGGCATCCTCTCTCCGTATAGCGACGGGGAGAGGGGCGCCGTCATCAACGGTTTCGCCAATTGGCCCGCTACAACACGACACGTGACAAACGCTTCGGCTTCGACTATATGAGCCGCATGATCCACCTGACCGCCTCGTTTTGGTACTTTAGCTACGGTAGCTCGCTGGCGGCGGGAGGATTGCGCCCGATCTGAAGATTGCAGCAAAACAGTCCGACAAGCCGCCAGACCTGGCGGCTTTTTTGTTTCAGCCGGCAGGTCTCCTAACCAGGAGCAGAAAGCCGTGTTGACCACCACAGACGACCTTCGGGTCACCGACCTCAAGGAACTGAGCACGCCGGAAGAGGTGATGCGCGAGATACCGCGCACGCTGACGGCGACGCGCACCGTTACCGCGTCGCGCAACGCCATCCATTCGATCCTGACGGGTGCCGACGACCGGCTTTTGGTCATCGTCGGCCCCTGTTCGATCCACGATCCGGTCGCCGCGATGGACTACGCCGGCCGTCTGGCGGCGCTGCGCGAAGCCCTTGCCGACCGGCTCGAGATCGTCATGCGCGTCTATTTCGAGAAGCCGCGCACCACGGTCGGTTGGAAGGGTCTGATCAACGATCCCGACCTCGACGGCAGCTTCAACATCGACAAGGGGTTGCGTATGGCGCGCAACGTGCTCGCCGCCGTCAACAATCTCGGCCTGCCGGCGGCGACCGAGTTCCTCGATATGACCACGCCGCAATACATCGCCGACCTCGTCGCCTGGGGCGCCATCGGCGCGCGCACAACCGAAAGCCAGATCCATCGCGAGCTGGCGTCGGGCCTCTCCTGCCCGGTCGGCTTCAAGAACGGCACCGACGGTAATCTTCGGATCGCCGCTGAGGCGGTGAAATCGGCCGCTCAGCCGCATCATTTCATGGCGGTGACCAAGGGCGGGCGGAGCGCGATCGCGGCGACCACCGGCAACGAGGACTGCCACGTCATCCTGCGCGGCGGGATCCAGCCCAACTACGACGCGGTGAGCGTCGCCGCGTCCGCTGCGGAACTCGGACGCATCGGGGTCGCGCCGCGTCTGATGATCGATGTCAGCCACGCCAACTCGAGCAAGAGGCCGGAGAACCAGCCCAAGGTGGCGGCCGACGTGGCCGGCCAGGTGGCGGCCGGCGACGAGCGCATCATCGGCGTCATGATCGAGAGCAACCTCGTCACCGGCCGCCAGGACGTGGTGCCCGGCAAGCCGCTCACCTACGGCCAGAGCATCACCGATGGCTGCATCGACTGGGCGACCACCGAGACGGTGCTGCACGGGCTTGCCGGCGCGGTCGAATGGCGCCGGTCCGTGAAACGCGAAATGCTGGCGACCCGGCAGGGCGCGGCCTGACTTCCTACTCCCCCTCTGGGAGAAGGTGGATCGGACGCGCAGCGCCGAGACAGATGGGGGATGCTGGAAGGAACTCGGCGTGGACCCTTGAGGCTCACGCCGAGTTCAATCCCTCCCAGGCGGTGAACACCGAGACCGCGAACAGCAGCAGCCCCGCCGCCCGACCGGCAAGGACGGTCGCCTGCGGGTTGGCGACCAGCAGCTCACGGCTGCGGCCGGCGGTAACCGCGAGCCCGCCATAGATGGCGGCCTGCGTGGCGATCGTCATCAGCCCCATGACGGTCGCCTGCATCCAGATCGGGCCGTAATCCGGCTTCAGGAACTGCGGATAGACGGCGAGGATGAAGAGGTAGGCCTTCGGATTGATCAGGCAGGTCATCAGCCCCTGGCGAAACGCCTTCCAGGCGGAACGGCTGCCGGAAGGCCCGTCCTGGCCGATGGTGATGGAGCTGCGCATCAGCGTGATGCCGATATAGGCCATGTAGGCGGCGCCGGCGACCAGCAGCGGCGTGAACAGGATCGGTACGAAATGCATGAGCAGGCCGACGCCGATCGCGCCGTTCAGCGTGTGCACAATGCCGCCCAGCATGATGCCGCCGGTCGCGGCAAGGCCTCTGTTGCTGCCGCCGGTCAGCGCATTGGCCAGCACGAACAGCATGTCCATGCCAGGCACGGCGATGATCCCGAACAGCAGGATGAAGAAGAGCCAGAGATTTTCCGCATAGCCCATGTCAGTTGCCTGTCGCCGCGCCCCGCAAGGCGCCAATGAATCTATTGATTTTCAAGCCGGTAAGCGGCCCTATAGGTCATCGCAACTGACGGGGATGTGTCAGTTGCGTTCGGAGCTGGTAAGGAAATGCGCAAGGCCTCGCGCCTGTTCGAGATCATCCAGATCCTGCGGCTGGCCAGGCAGCCGGTGACGGCGGCCATGATTGCCGAACAGCTGGAAGTGACAGTGCGCTCGATCTATCGCGATATCGCGGCACTTCAGGCGATGCGCGTTCCGATCGAGGGCGGGCGCGGCATTGGCTACGTCCTACGTCCGGGCTTCGACCTGCCGCCACTGATGTTCTCGATCGAGGAGATGGAGGCGATCGTGCTGTCGCTGGCCCTGCTCGAGCGCACCGGCGACGACGAGCTCAAGCAGGCCGCAAAGCGCGTAAGCGCCAAGATCGCCGGCGCGGTGCCGCCGCCCTTGCGCCAGACGCTCGACGCCAATGCTCTGCACGCCTGGGGTTTTGCAGCGCCTTCGGCTTCGGCGGTCGATCTTGCCTTGGTGCGCCGTGCCATTCGCGACGAGGAGAAGCTCGACCTTTCATATCGCGATGAAGCGGGCCGCAACACGAAGCGCATCATCCGGCCTGTCGCGCTCATCTACTACGCCGAGACCGCCAACATCGTCGCCTGGTGCGAGTTGCGCCAGGCCATCCGCAACTTCCGCAGCGACCGCATCGAGGACTGCCGGCTGGCGGGCCTATGGTTCAAGGGCGAAGGCGACCGGCTGCGGCAGGTCTGGGTGGACGGCTGGGAGATCAACGCATCGGCTGCGAGCGCCTGAGAGGGATCTCAAGATACGTACCGCGGAAATTCCGACCTGTCGCGTTGTGCTTACCTTGGTATCTCGGAACCCTCGGAGATTGGCCGAAACGCCCATCAGGTCGTCATCCTATGGCGGAGCAAGGAGCGAAGCGACGCGGCGCAGACCATGGGATCCATGCCGTGACGTTGAAGCGTTGCGAAGGTGCAGAATTCTGCGCCGCTGCATCCTTCGGCCGAGGTAACGGCATGGATCCTTGGGTCTTCACTCCGCTTCGCGTCGCTACGCCCAAGGATGACGAAGTCGGAAAGCTGCGTCCAATCGCAAACGTTTGCGACGGTTCGCGGGAAAGCCGGCAACCTTTCTTCGCGTCGGCGAACGACGTGAAATTACCGCACGTCCACCCAGCGCTGTTCCTGGAACGAGCGCGCCATCGCATGCACGGTGCGCTCGATCTCCAGCCCCTCGTCGAAGTCGATGATCCTCGCCGGCTTGCCGGCAAGCCGCAGCAGGAGCTCGCGGCATTCGATGATCTTGAGGTCATTGAAGCCGAGGCCGTGGCCCGGCGCCGGCACGAAGGCGTCGTAAGGCTTGTGGTGCGGCGCCACCAGGATCGTGCGGTAGCCCTGCTCGGTCGGCCTGTCGGCCGTCAGGTAGAGCTGGAACTCATTGAACCTCTCCTGGTCGTAGAGGATCGAGCCCTTCGAGCCGAAGATCTGGATGGCGATGCGGCCCTTGCGGCCCCAGGCCGAGCGGTTGACCAGCAGCGTGCCGGCTATGCCGTTCTCGAGATGCATCAGCACGCTGGCGATGTCGTAGGTCTCGACCGCGCGGCGCCCCCCGGATGCGACCTTGCGGTCGGCATAAGGCTTGGCCATGTCGCACATGACGCGGCCGACGCGGCCGAACAGCACCTTGATCAGCGACAGCGGATGCACGGCGAAATCGTCGAGCGCGCCGTAGCCCGACGCCGCCTCGTGCTTCCAGAAGAACGCCGCCTCGGGGTCGGCCATGAAGTCCTCGTCCATCTCGATGCGTAGATGGTTGACCTCGCCGATGATCTTCTCCTCGAGCAGCGCGCCGATATGGCGGATGGCAGGGTTCTGGATGTAGTTGTAGCCGAGCGCCGCCACCTTGCCGGATTTCCCGGCCGCCTCTGCCATCGCCTCGGCTTCCGTGAAGCCTGGCGCCATCGGCTTCTCGCACCAGAGATGCTTGCCGGCTTCGAGGATGGCGA
>NZ_RZOI01000282.1:0-7025 GCF_004022645.1 Mesorhizobium sp. M4A.F.Ca.ET.020.02.1.1
GGCATTGTCACCGCCATCAGCGCCGATATCGGCCAGGTGGTCGGCGCTGGAACGCCCGTGATGACCGTTGCCGTCGATGGCGAGAAGGAAGTGCTGATCGCCGTTCCTGAAATGGATATCGCCGAGTTCCGGCCGGGTAAGGACGTCAAGGCGGGCTTCTGGTCCGACGACGCGCTGACGCTGGCCGGCAAGGTCCGCGAGGTCGCCGGCAGCGCCGATCCGCAGTCGCGCACCTTCGCCGTTCGCGTCTCGCTGCCCAACGATCCACGCGTGCTGCTCGGCATGACCGCCAACATCGAAGCCTCGGTGGCGAGCCGGAAGCAGATGGTGTCGATTCCGCTCAGCGCGCTCGCCCAGAAGGACGGCCAGAAGATCGTCTGGACCGTCGACCGCACCAGCGAGACGGTTCATCCGCGCCCGGTCAAGGTCGGCGACTTCACGGTGGACGGCGTCAATGTCGCGGACGGGTTGAAGCAGGGCGACGTCGTGGTCGCCGCCGGCACGCAGTTCATGACCGAGAACCTCAAGGTCAAGCTCTCCGGCGACGGGGCGCAGCAGTCGGCGTCGGCCGAAGGCAAAGCCGACATCACCAGCAGCCTGCGCTGAAGCCAGGCGCATGAAAACGCCGCTCGTTGAAGCAAGCGGACCATGGTTTCCGGGCGGCGAGCGCCCGGCTGTCGAGACGTCAGGTTGATGTAACCCCCACATCGATCCTCGCGTCCCACCGCGACGAGTGTCTCTCCGCCTCGGAAAGCCTCGCCGCCCGGAAGCCAGCATCGGAAATATCGTGAGCACGCGCAGATGCGTGCCTTTGCCGATCAATCGGAATGGACTGACGCCGATGACCACCGACAGCACTGAAAAGCGGCCCTTCAATCTTTCGCGCTGGGCGATCGGCCACCCCAGCATCGCCCGCTTCCTGTTCGGCCTGATCATCCTCGCCGGCGCGCTCGGCCTGATGCGCATGGGCCAGAAGGAAGATCCGGACTTCACCTTCCGCGTCATGGTCGTCCAGGCCGTCTGGCCGGGCGCCTCAATCCAGGAGATGGAGGACCAGGTCGTCAACAAGATCGAGCGCAAGCTGCAGGAAACGCCGCATCTCGACTTCGTGCGCTCCTACACCCGTGCCGGCAGCGCCATCATCACCCTGCAGGTGAAGGGCGACACCAACGCCGAAGAGGTCAAGGACGCTTTCTACCAGGTGCGCAAGAAGGTCGGCGACATCGCCAGCGACCTGCCGCAGGGACTGCTCGGCCCGTATTTCAACGACGAGTTCGGCGACACCTTCATCACGCTGCATTCGATCAGCGGCGACGGCTACAGCTATCCCGAGCTGAAGAAGTTCGCCATTCAGGCGCGCGACATGCTGTTGACGACGCCGGGCGTCGAGAAAGCCGTCATCATCGGCGACCAGCCGGAGAAGATCTATGTCGACGTCTCGTCGAAGGCTCTGGCCGAGCGCGGCCTGACGCTGACCGACCTGCAGAACGCGATAAAGGGCCAGAACAATGTCGATCCGGCTGGCTCGGTCGATACCGGACAACGCTCGGTGCGCATCTCGGTCGAGGGCGACGTCACCAGGGCCGCCGACATCAGGGAACTGCGCCTGCGCGCCGGCGGTCAGGTGACGCGGCTCGGCGACATCGCCACCGTCTCTTCGGGGCTGGAGGATCCGTTCCAGCGCAAGTACCGCTTCAACGGCCATGAGAGCGTCCAGCTCGGCGTCGTCATGGCCAAGGGCTTCAACGTCACCGACGTCGGCAAGGATGTCGAGGCGACCTACCAGCGCTTCGAGGAAGGCCTGCCCTACGGCGTCGCGGTTGACCAGATCTCCGACCAGCCGGAAGTCGTCCGCGATGCCGTGAAGGAGTTCATGGAGGCGCTGGGTGAGGCGCTGCTTATCGTGCTTGCCGTCTCGCTGCTGTCGATCGGCTGGCGTTCCGGCCTGGTCATAGCCATCGCCATCCCGCTGGTGCTCGCCGCCACCTTTGCCATCATGTACGAGCTCGGCATCGACCTGCAGCGCATTTCGCTGGGCGCGCTGATCATCGCGCTCGGCCTGCTCGTCGACGACGCCATGATCGTCGTCGAGATGATGGAGCGAAAGCTGGAGGAGGGGCTGGTCAAGATCGAGGCGGCGAGCTTCGCCTATTCTTCGACCGCCTTCCCGATGCTGACCGGGACGCTCATCACCACCGCCGGCTTCATCCCGGTCGGCTTCGCCGCCTCGACCGCCGGCGAATATGTGCGCACCCTGTTCTATGTCGTCGGCATCGCGCTGGTCGTGTCCTGGTTCGTGGCAGTCTATTTCACGCCATGGCTCGGCCACATGATCCTGAAGCAGCGCAAGCATGCCGGCAGTCATCACGACGTCTTCGACACGCGCTTCTACCGCCGGCTGCGCGCCACCGTCGGCTGGGCCGTGCGCCATCGCATCATCGTGCTGGTGATGACGCTGGTCACCTTCGCCACCAGCCTGTGGGCGTTCCAGTTCATTCCGCAGAACTTCTTCCCGCAGTCCTCGCGGCCCGAGATCCTCGTCGACCTCTGGCTGCCGGAAGGTACCTCGATCAAGGAGGTCGAGACGCAGGCCAAGGCGCTCGAAGGCAAGATGATGGACGATCCGGACAAGCGCTTCATCGCCACCTATATCGGCGAGGGCGCGCCGCGCTTCTTCCTGCCGCTCGACCAGCAGCTCAGGAATCCCAACTTCGCTCAGCTCCTTGTGATGGCCAAGGACGAGCCGGCGCGCGAGCGACTGATCGTCAAGCTGCGGACCATCCTGGCCGAGGATTTCCCCTCGATCCGTTCCAAGGTCGATCGCCTGTTCCTCGGCCCGCCCACCGGCTGGCCAGTGCAGATGCGGGTCATGGGTCCGGACCGCCAGGAGGTGCGCCGCATCGCCGACGAGGTGAAGGCGAAGTTCCAGGCCAACCCACTGCTCGGCGCCGTCCATGACGACTGGCTGGAGCCGGTGCCGGCGATGAAGCTGGTCATCGACCAGGATCGCGCCCGCGCGCTCGGCGTCACCTCGCAGCGCATCCGCCAGATGCTGCAGGCCACCATGTCCGGCGCGCCGCTCGACGATTTCCGCGACGGCGAGGAGACGGTGTCGATCGTCGCCCGCGAGCCGGAAGCGAGTCGCAAGCTGCTGTCCTCGGTCGATTCCGTCTATATCCCGACCGATTTCGGCGGCTTCGTGCCGCTGTCGCAGGTGGCCAAGGTCGTTCCGGTGCTGGAGCAAGGCATCGAGTGGCGGCGCGACCGCCTGCCGACCATCACGGTTCGCGGCACCCTGCCGGACGGCGTGCAGTCGAACGACGTCGTCACCAAGATGTACAACGACATGAAGGACCTGCGCGCAGGTCTGGCGCCCGGCTACAAGGTCGAGATCCAGGGCGGCGCCGAGGACTCGGCCGAAAGCCAGGCCTCGATCGCCGCCAAGGCGCCGATCATGCTGGCCGTCATCGTCGTGCTGCTGATGATCCAGCTGCAGCATTTCGGCAAGGCGATGCTGGTACTGGCGACCGGTCCGCTCGGCATCATCGGTGCTGCCGCGGCCCTGCTGATCAGCGGGGCGCCGTTCGGCTTCGTCGCCATCCTCGGCGTGATCGCGCTGCTCGGCATTATCATGCGCAACTCGATTATCCTCGTCGATCAGATCGACCAGGACATCGCTGTCGGCATGGAGCGATCCGAGGCCATCATCGGCGCTGCCGTGCGCCGCTTCCGGCCGATCATGCTGACGGCGCTGACCGCGGTGCTGGCGCTGATCCCGATCTCGCGCGCCGTGTTCTGGGGGCCGCTGGCCTACGCCATGATGGGCGGCATCCTCGTCGCCACCGTGCTCACCATCCTGGTGCTGCCGGCAGGCTACGCGCTGTTCTTCGGCCGCGAGCGCAAGAAGGCCGGGGTCGAGGGCAAGAGGCCCGAGTCCGAACTGGTGCAGAACAACGAAGAGCCGCAACTGGCGCTGGCCGCGGAATAACGTGGTGGCAACCTCGGATCGTCCGCCATCGCCACGGGTCGATGGCGGACGATCTGCATCGCAGGTCGGTGCGCTAGAGCAATTCCAGGAAAAGTGCGAAGCGAATTGCAGGGACGCGGCATCTTCAGGCGCGAGTATGAGGGATCGACGCTACGCGAGAGTCTCGGCCTGAAGCGGCCGCCGAACCGGTTCTTCGAGGAGACGACAGTCCGCAAGGCTGGCTGACGAGAGGCCGTTGGACAAAAGAGATCGGGCGCGCGCCGAGGCGCGCCCGATCTTGTTCTCAGGTCGCTGCGTCAGATGACGAACAGCCAGTTGGCGATCAGCATCACCGCCACGCCGGCGATCAGCGTCAGATAGGGCAGGGCGCCCGCCTTCTTGACCGAGAGGTCGGCTCCCGCCATGCCGAGGTCGGCCAGCATATGGTCGGGGAACTTGCCGCCGTCCTGGATGTAGTGGCGGAAGCAGAACACCGGGATGATCAAAGCCGCGGTGATCAGGCCCGCCCACAGCGCCATCGGGTTCCACACCTTGGCGCCGGCGCCCATGAAGACCGCGTTGACATAGGCGAAGATCGCGCCGATGCCGAGCAGCCAGGTCGGCGCCCGCCACGGCCGCGCGATATGGCCGTTGTCGATGCGGTGGATCCAGCCGGCGTTGAGGTTGAGGAAGTTGAAGATGATGTAGCCGCAGTTCGACACGGCGAGGATGAAGAAGAAGCTCGTCGCGTCGGCCGAGGCGATGGCCAGCACGATCAGGTTGAAGACGAGGTCGGTCCACATCGCCCGCGTCGGCGCGCCGTGCTCGTTGACGTGGCTGAGGTAGCGCGGCAGCCAGCCGTCGACCGAGCCCTGGTAGAGCGTGCGCGAGGAGCCGGCCATCGCCGTCATGATGCAGAGCACCAGCGCCAGGATCATCAGCATGACCAGCAGGCTGTGGATGATCTTGCCGCCGCCGACCATGCCGGCCAGCGCATCGGCGACACCGGACCCGTCGACGATCGGCGTCGCCAGCATGCCGTTGAGGCCGAGCACGCCCTGGAAGGTGAACGGCACCAGGATGAACAGCAGCATGCAGAGCAGGCCGGAATAGAAGATCGCCTTGAACGTGTCGGTGCCGGGGTTCTTGAACTCGGACGTGTAGCAGACGGCGGTCTCGAAGCCGTAGGTCGACCAGGCGGCGATGAACATGCCGCCCAGCACCAGTGTCCAGCCGGCGATGTTCCAGGCTCCCGGGTCGGGCGCGTAGGCGGCCGCCAGCGGCACCAGCGGCGAGAAGTTCGCCCAGTTGATCTGGCCGGTGAAGATCGGCACCACGCCGACGATCAGCATCGGGATGATGACCAGCAGGCCGATATATTTCTGCACACTGGCCGTGCCGAGGATGCCGCGATGCTGGATCGAGAAGATTATCAGCATCAGCACCGCGCCGATGAAGAAGGTGGCGTTGAAGGTGAAAGACACCGGACCCAGCGTATGGCCCCACAGCGACCAGGTGCGGATCGCCGGCGTCGCGGCTGCGGCGACCGCCGCGATGGCATCGGCAGGCGCCGTGCCGGCATGGGCGGCGATATAGGCGACCACTTCCGGCGAGGTCTCGCTGAAGACCGGGATCGGCGCCAGCGCGTTGAGGATATAGGCGGCGGCGATCGAGCAGCCGAGCGACAGCACCGGCGACCAGGCGAACCAGTTGCACCACACCGACAGCGGCGCGATGAATTTCGAGTAACGCAGCCAGGCGGTGGCGCCGTAGATCGAGGCGCCGCCGGACTTGTTCGGGAACAGACCGGCGATTTCGGCATAGGTGAACGACTGCAGGAAGCCCATGATCATGGACACCGTCCAGATCACGAAAGCCAGGGTTCCGGTCGTGCCGGCGATGCCGCCGATGGAGAACAGGACGAGGGCGGGAACGCCGCTTGCCACCCAGAAGGCGCCACGCCAGTCGATATGCCTGAGCAGCTTGCCTTCCGCAGGCTGCTCAAGGACCGTGCTCATTGTGCTCATATGTATGAATTCCCCTTTTTGCTGTTCCCCGCCGGTGTGCCTCGGCTGCGCGAAGCTTCCCCCCGGCCTCATTTCGAACGGCTGCAGTGTTTCCGCTCAGTCGCATTTTTTTCTTAACAGTGAAGATTGATCCGACGCGCTTTCACGTCAAGCGTTTTGTGGCGCCGTGCACATCACGCTTGCGAAATATGGCACGGACGCCACTGCGGCCGCCATCAAGACGGTCGGATGAGGCCTTGGAGGCGGCCGTCAGGAGCGCGGTTTCGTCTTTTGCGGGTCGTAATGCGCGAAGGCCACGACTCGCGCCGGCAGCCGCTTGGCCTGGCCGTCGAGCTTGCCGACCTCGACCTCCGTGCCGATGTCGGCATGGGTGACGTCGAGCCGCGCCAGGGCGATGGTCTTGCCGAGCAGCGGCGAGCGCATGCCAGAGGTGACGACGCCGATCTGGGCGCGGCCGACATGGACGCAGTCGCCGTGGCCGACAGGGATGTTCGCATCGATGTCAAGGCCGACCAGTTTCGTCTGCGGATGTTCCTTGCGCCTTATCAGCGCGTCGCGGCCGATGAAGTCGTCGGTCTTGGTCTTCAGCGGCACGGTGAAGCCGATGCCAGCCTCGAACGGATCGGTCTGGTCGGAGAACTCGTAGCCGGCGAAGATCAGCCCGGCCTCGATGCGCACCATGTCCAGCGCCTGCAGGCCCATCGGCTTCAGCCCATGCGGCTGGCCGGCCTCCCAGATCGCGTCGAACACTTTTTCGGCGTCGCGCGGATGGCACCAGATCTCGTAGCCGAGCTCGCCCGTATAGCCGGTGCGCGAGACGACCACCGGAACGCCGTTGCCGCCGCCGATGCGGGCGACCGCGAAGCGGAACCATTCGAGCTCGCTGATTGATGGCTGCAGCGGCGAGGTCCATACGACCTCCTTGAGGATGTCGCGGCTCTTCGGCCCCTGCAGGGCGATGTTGTGCATCTGGTCGGTGGACGAGCGCACCAGCACGTTGAGGCCGAGTTTCCTGGCGGTCTCGCGCAGCC
>NZ_RZOI01000283.1:0-7006 GCF_004022645.1 Mesorhizobium sp. M4A.F.Ca.ET.020.02.1.1
GTCTTGACCTTCTTGATCTGGACGACCGGCGTGGTCTCCTCGACGACGGGCGCGCTGTCGTCCGCGGAGGCGACGACCGCCTCTTCCTCGACCGCCGGCTTTTCGTCCGGGGTCGGCGCGTCATGCTTCGGCAGGAGCACCTTGGCCAGCGCACTGATCGGATTGCCGCCACCGGCCTTGGCGATGAGGGCGCTAGCGCCACGCGTCGACGCCTTCGGCATATAAGCGTTGATCAGGCCCGCCATCTGGTTGTCGCGGGCGCGGCCCGAGGCGCCGCCCATGACGACAGCGACGAGCTTGCGATCGCCGTCATCGACCGACGAGACCAGATTGTAGCCGGAAGCGCGGGTGTAGCCGGTCTTGATTCCGTCAACGCCCTTGATGCGGCCGAGCAAGCGATTGTGACCATTGATGCGCCGACGGCCGTAAAGGAAGGAGCGTTGCGAAAAGTAGCCGTAATATTGCGGGAAGTGCTCCCTCAGCGCGATGCCGAGCATCGCCATGTCGTGGGCGGTGGTGAACTGGCCGGGATCGGGCAAGCCATTGGCGTTGCGGAAGACCGTGCCGTTCATGCCGAGCGCACGCGCCTTGGCGGTCATCATGCGGGCGAAATTGGCTTCGTTGCCGCCGAGCAGCTCACCCAGCGCCGTCGCGGAATCATTGGCCGACTTGGTCACCATCGACAGGATGGCTGTGTCGACGGACACCGATCCGCCGGGCTTGACGCCAAGTTTCGTCGGCGGCTCGGCCGCGGCGTGGGCAGAGAACGGCACCGCCGTGTTCTTCGAGATCCGACCCTTCGCCAGCGCCTCGAACGTCAGATAGAGGGTCATCATCTTGGTCAGCGAAGCGGGATAGCGCCGACCATTGGCGTCGGAAGAATAGAGCACCTTGCCCGTCTTGGCGTCGATGACGATGGCCGCCGATTTCGCCGCCATCGATGAGGCGGCATCCGCGACGACGACGGTCATCGCCAGGGCGACGATCGTGACCGCCTTGAGAAAGGAGGAGGTTTTGGAGACGAAGCCCGACAACGCCTGACGCACTGATATTTCCCTGAAATTTCGTTGCCCCGGAGGCGGCGGCGTGAGCCTGCCTCGCTTTCGGCCAAGCTATCGCGGGCAGCGTTACCAATCCGTTTATGGTAACCGCCGCGTTCACCATTTTCTGGCGATTTGAGCCTCTTTTTATTCGAATTTTGGACTCTTCCCGTCCGCCCCGTGCCCAGCAAACGGGCAAAAACTTGACTTTTGTGCAGCGCACAATATATTTGCGGTGCATTGCACAAGGGCGCCCGGGGCAAATGGGCGTTTCAACCACGAAGGGAAGCGTGAAATGGCCCAGACCTATGAGGACTTCAGCAAATTCGGCAAGGAGTTTGCCGACACCGGATTGAAGAGCTTTGCTTCGCTCACCAAGGGCGCGCAGGCGATCGCCACAGAAGCGGGCGAGTACACCAAGAAGAGCTTCGAAGCCGGCAGCGCCGCGTTCGAGAAGCTCTTCTCGGCCAAGTCGTTCGACAAGGCGATCGAGATCCAGTCCGACTACGCCAAGCAGAGCTACGAGAGCTTCGTCGCCGAGGCCGCCAAGATCGGCGACCTCTATGCCGAACTCGCCAAGGAAGCCTACAAGCCGTTCGAATCGATCGTAGCCAAGACGAAGTAATTTTCGCCGCAAGGCACTGAAACTAGGCCAGCCGGCCTGCAAGACAGACCCGGTCGCGGATGCGCGGCCGGGTTTTTTCATGCCCGCTTCGATCTGGCGCCCTAGCCACCTTCACGATTGCGAAAATCGCTGAAGTTTGCCCACCTAGCCATATTGTCAGCTAAACAGAAGGGCTTAAAATCGTCCATCGAACACCTACATGTCGAACTCGCATGGGGATTCGAAAGAGGCAGGACTACGTGACGACCGGTTTGACTGCCACGGCAGGCGTGGTGCGGATGCAGAGTGACGGCGACGGCAACGGGGCCGGTCGCGGCACGGCCGTGATCACGCGCACCAAAACCAAGACCAAGAAGCCCAGTCTCTACCGGGTCCTCATCCTCAACGACGACTACACGCCCATGGAATTCGTGGTCCACGTGCTGGAGCGTTTTTTTCAGAAGGACCGCGAAGCCGCCACACGCATCATGCTTCATGTTCACAATCATGGAGTGGGCGAGTGCGGGGTCTATACATTCGAGGTGGCCGAGACCAAAGTGTCCCAGGTCATGGATTTCGCCCGACAGAATCAGCATCCGCTGCAATGCGTGATGGAGAAGAAGTGAGGTAACATGCCGGCTTTCTCCCAAGGCCTGGAAAAGGCGCTACATCAGGCGCTGACGCTCGCCAATGAGCGGCATCATGAATATGCAACCCTTGAACACCTGCTGCTCGCCCTGATCGACGACACCGAGGCAGCTGCCGTCATGCGCGCCTGCAACGTCGACCTCGACGAATTGAAACACACGGTTCTCACCTATATCGACACCGAGCTCGACAACCTCGTTACCGGCTATGACGAGGATTCCAAGCCCACCGCCGGTTTCCAGCGCGTCATCCAGCGCGCCGTCATCCATGTACAGTCGTCCGGCCGCGAGGAGGTCTCCGGCGCCAACGTGCTCGTCGCGATCTTCGCCGAGCGTGAGAGCCATGCCGCCTATTTCCTGCAGGAACAGCAGATGACCCGCTACGACGCGGTCAACTACATTTCGCATGGCATCGCCAAGCGCCCCGGCGCCTCGGAGAACCGCACCCCGCGCGGCGCCGATGACGAGCAGGGCGGCCAGAACGGCGCCGAGCCGCAGGAGGAGAACGGCAAGAAGAAGCAGCAGCAGGACGCCCTGACTGCTTATTGCATCAACCTCAACAACAAGGCCAAGGCCGGCAAGATCGATCCGCTGATCGGCCGCGAGTCGGAGATCAACCGCACGATCCAGGTGCTGTGCCGCCGCTCCAAGAACAACCCGCTCTATGTCGGCGATCCCGGCGTCGGCAAGACGGCGATCGCCGAGGGTCTGGCCAAGCGCATCGTCGAGGGCGACGTGCCCGAGGTGCTGCACAACGCCACTATCTTCGCGCTCG
Source organism: Mesorhizobium sp. M4A.F.Ca.ET.020.02.1.1 (assembly GCF_004022645.1). Classification (NCBI taxonomy): domain Bacteria; kingdom Pseudomonadati; phylum Pseudomonadota; class Alphaproteobacteria; order Hyphomicrobiales; family Phyllobacteriaceae; genus Mesorhizobium; species Mesorhizobium sp. M4A.F.Ca.ET.020.02.1.1. Next base: position 3,067 of record NZ_RZOI01000283.1, read on the forward strand.
ACATGGGCACGCTGCTCGCCGGCACGCGCTATCGCGGCGACTTCGAGGAGCGGCTGAAGCAGGTCGTCAAGGAACTCGAGGACTATCCCGGCGCGGTGCTGTTCATCGACGAGATCCATACCGTGATCGGGGCAGGGGCCACGTCAGGCGGCGCCATGGACGCGTCGAACCTGCTGAAGCCGGCGCTGTCGTCGGGCGCCATCCGCTGCATCGGCTCGACCACCTACAAGGAGTTCCGCCAGTTCTTCGAGAAGGACCGCGCCTTGGTGCGGCGCTTCCAGAAGATCGACGTCAACGAGCCGACCATCGAGGACGCCATCGAGATCATGAAGGGCCTGAAGCCCTATTTCGAGGAGTTCCACAAGGTCCGCTACACCAGCGAGGCGATCAAGGCCTCGGTCGAGCTTTCGGCCCGCTACATCAACGACCGCAAGCTGCCGGACAAGGCGATCGACGTGATCGACGAGACCGGCGCCTCGCAGATGCTGGTGCCCGAAGCCAAGCGCAAGAAGACGATCGGCATCAAGGAAATCGAAGCCACGATCGCCACCATGGCGCGCATCCCGCCGAAGACGGTTTCGGCCGACGACGAGAAGGTGCTGCAGGGTCTCGACATCGAGCTGAAGCGCGTCGTCTACGGCCAGGACACCGCCATCACCGCGCTGACGTCGGCGATCAAGCTGGCGCGCGCCGGCCTGCGTGAACCCGAAAAGCCGATCGGCTCCTATCTGTTCTCGGGCCCGACCGGCGTCGGCAAGACGGAAGTCGCCAAGCAGCTCGCCGCCTCGCTCGGCGTCGAACTGATCCGCTTCGACATGTCGGAATACATGGAACGTCATACCGTATCGCGGCTGATCGGCGCGCCTCCCGGCTATGTCGGCTTCGACCAGGGCGGATTGCTCACCGACGGTGTCGACCAGCATCCGCACTGCGTGCTCTTGCTCGATGAGGTCGAGAAGGCGCATCCCGACCTGTTCAACATCCTGCTGCAGGTGATGGACCACGGCAAGCTGACCGACCACAACGGCAAGCAGATCGACTTCCGCAATGTCATCCTGATCATGACCACCAATGCGGGAGCGTCGGATGCGCAGCGGGCGGCGATCGGTTTCGGTTCGACCAAGCGCGAAGGCGACGATGTCGAGGCGATCAACCGGCTGTTTACGCCGGAGTTCCGCAACCGTCTCGATGCGATCATCCCGTTCGGCTCGCTGCCGGTGCCGGTCATCCACCAGGTTGTGCAGAAGTTCGTCATGCAGCTCGAGGCTCAGCTCTCCGAGCGTGGCGTCACCTTCGACCTGTCGCCGGATGCGGTCGCCTGGCTGGCCGACAAGGGCTATGACGAGCGCATGGGCGCGCGGCCGCTCGGCCGCGTCATCCAGGAGCACATCAAGAAGCCGCTGGCCGACGAGGTGCTGTTCGGCAAGCTCAAGAAGGGCGGCACGGTGCGCGTCACCGTCGAGAAGAAGGAAACCGGCGAGACCGGCCTGAAGCTCGAATCGCTGGCCGACGAGGCTCCGGTGAAGCCGAAGAAGGAAGAGCCGGAAGAAGCGCCGAAGCCCCGCAAGGCGGTTGCGAAGAAGCCGGTGGCCAGGAAGGCGGTGGCGCAGAAGCCGGAGCCGAAAGGCAAGGATGGCGGCAAGCGCAGCCTGGTGCCGCAGTTGCCGCGCAAGGGCTGAAGCCCTGACGATAAAAAAGCCCCGGAAACGGGGCTTTTTTCATGCAATCTGCTGCGGTCAAGAGTGAGCTCGGTCGCCGCCGAAGGTGCTGCCTTCCGCAGCCGCGGCAGCTGGCAGGGGCTGAAATTCAGATGCGAGCCGGCCGGGGACGGTGACAGCGTCATCGGCTTCGAGTTCCTGGTCAGCGATGAAAGAGAAATGGGACGATCTCGGCCTGCCCGTGGCGTGGACAAGGCGATCTGACGGGCATGAGCGGCACCGGCGCCCCGCCGGCACCGCCATGATTGCCGTTGTGTGGCGAAGCAAAAAATCCTATCAAGGCGCACGGCTGCGGGGGTTGCTGCCGTGACTTTGGCGCACTCAAGCGAACGGGATCGCGCTCCCCGCGCGGAATAAAATGACAAGGCAAGCTCGAAAGACCATCCGTCAGGCAGCGATTGCGATTCCGCTTCTCGCGCTCGGCTTCTATTTCATCCCGATCCTGACAACGATCTGGATCGTTTGCGGCCTGATCGACGTGCTGCGCAACAAGAACAAGGACCTGTCGCTGTTCCGCGGCTATTTTCTCGGCAACGGCCTCTTCACCTGGCTGCTGTCGCCCTTCAACCTGCTGGTCGACCTGCTTTGCTACAGGAACCCGGGTGTCTGGAAGCTGGAGCAGTTTCCCGCCGACTACCAGCGCGAGGTCAACGAGGTTCTCGACGTCTTTAAGGCGCGCAAGGACGAGATCATCGCCGATATCGACGCCAATTTCGGCACCGGCCGGCGCGGCATGTATGTCTATCAATGGTACGGCAAGCACAAGATCGACAACGTGCCGGAATTCAACAAGGATTTCAAATACATCAAGACCATCGCCGTGTCGGTCTTCAGGGGCAAGGAATCGACGTCCTGGCATTTCGGCCCGCTTCGGCTCAGCCTGCGCATTCTCTACAACCTGCTGCCGGTGAAGGCCGAGATTTTCGTCGAGTGCAACGACGCCAGGAACTACTGGCATGACAATCCGCTCTACATTTTCGACGACACGCTGCTGCACCGTTCGGTCAACGAGTATGACGGGCGCCGCTACTGCGTCTTCATGGACATCATCCGTCCATCCCCGTTCCCCGGCCTCATCGCCGGCCTGCTCGCCATCGTTTCGGTCAGCGTCGAACGCATCAATTCCCTGTTCTACAAGAACTGGAAGATGATCGGCTCCAGCAAGCCGAAGAAGGCCGAGGCGAACTGAGCTTCGACAGGACCTCGCCAATCCGCCTTGAACCAACGTCCAATGGCGCCGGCCGGCAGCCACCTTTAGAACGCCAGAGCAATTCTGGAACGATTGCGTAGCGATTTTCCGTCCCGAATTGCGCAAAATCAATACGTGTCGGGGTCAGCGTTCTATATCGAAAGCTGAACTGCCTTGGGTGTCGAATATTTTCTAGCCAACGTGACGACTGAGCGGGAGGAGGTCCCGCTTACGGGAGGGTCAGGTTGATCGGTCGGCAATCAGTCGTGCATGCAGATCTTGTCCAGGCCTCGATCGCCAGAAGCGGCGCGGCCCATTCGGCACTGGTCGCCTCATGGCGACGTTCTCTCCAACTGCACGGTCTCGATCCAGCCGAGCGCAAGGCCCCCAGGCGATTGACCGAAGGTGAGTTGAGAGGGGCCCGGCAGCGCATGGAGCCATTGGTCCGCGCCGCCGAGGCAAGTCTCAATCGCCTCTATCTCGCCGTAGGGGGCGTTGGCTGCTGCGTGATGCTGGCGGACCGCGACGGCATCCCCGTCGAACGCAGGGGCGCCGTCGCCGACGACGAGACATTCGACGAATGGGGGCTTTGGACCGGCACGGTCTGGAGCGAGGACAGTGAAGGCACCAATGGGATCGGCACCTGCATCGCCGACCAGCGGGCGCTGACCATCCATCGCGATCAGCACTTTTTCTCGCGCAACACTTTGCTCAGTTGCACGACGGCGCCGGTCTACGACCACGAAGGCAATCTGGCGGCGGCGCTCGACGTGTCGTCGTGCCGGTCGGATCTGACGGAAGGCTTTGTCCAGCTGATCGCTGTTGCGGTGGGTGACGCCGCCCGCCGCATCGAGGCCGAGAATTTCCGCATGGTCTATTCCAACGCCCGCATCCTGCTTGCCCCGATCGGCGAGCGCAACGCCGGGGCGCTCATCGCCATCGATGCCGACGATCTGGTGATCGGCGCGACGCGCTCGGCCCGTTCCGCGCTCGGCATAACTCGCGAAGCCTTGGCCAAGGGGCTGCTCGCGGC
>NZ_RZOI01000284.1:0-7003 GCF_004022645.1 Mesorhizobium sp. M4A.F.Ca.ET.020.02.1.1
GCTGACCATGGATCTCGACCAGCACATGGCCGATATCGCGCATCAGCGTGACACTGGACGGCTGATCGTTGACGAAAACGCGCGTGCGGCCGTCGGCCGTCTGCACGCGGCGCAGGATGATGTCGCCGTCATCCTCGATGGCGTTGTCGGCAAGCAGCGCGCGGGCCGGATGGTTGCGCGGCACGTCGAACACGGCAATGACCTGGCCTTGCGCAGCGCCATGGCGCACGAGTGCTGCATCGCCGCGCGCGCCGAGTGCCAGGGACAGCGCATCGAGCAGGATTGATTTGCCGGCGCCGGTCTCGCCGGTGAGTACCGAGAGGCCGGGCAAGAAGTCGATGTCCAGCTTCTCGATCAGGACGATATCGCGGATCGACAGCCTGGACAGCATCGCGGATGTCAGGCGCCGGTGATCAGCTTCCCGGCCTTGGATATCCACGACCCGGCATTTTCGCGCGGCTCAAGCCCATTGCTCTGCAGGAGCTTGTAGGAATCCTTGTACCACTGGCTGTCGGGATAGTTGGTGCCGAGCACCGCCGCGGCGGTCTGCGCTTCCGAGGTCAGCCCCATGGCGTAGTAGGTTTCGGTCAGGCGCGCCAGCGCCTCCTCGACATGGCGAGTGTTGGAATAGGTTTCGACAACGGTGCGGAAACGCTTGACGGCGGCGATGTATTCGCGGCGCTCGAGATAGTAGCGGCCGATCTGCATCTCCTTGCCGGCAAGCTGGTCGGTGGCGAAGCGGATCTTCTCCTTGGCGTCGTCGACATATTCTGACGTCGGCCAGCGCGTCACCAGATCCTGCATCGTCTGCACGGTGAGGCGAGCTTCCTTCTGGTCCTGCGTGACGTCCTTGATCTGACGGTAGTAGCTCAGCCCGATGATATACTGGGCGTAGGCGGCGTCATCCGTCGACGGGTAGAGGGTCAGATAGCGCTTGGCCGAGCCGATCGCCTCGTCGTAGTGGCCGGCGCGATAGTCGGCGAAAGCGCCCATCACCATCGATTTGCGGGCGAATTCCGAATACGGGTGCTGGCGGTCGACCGCGTCGAACTTCTTGCTCGCCTCGTCCAGGCGGCCGGCATTCAGATTGGCGAGGCCCTGATTGTAGAGGACGTCCGCCGGCTCGGTCTGATCGACATAGGTCGACAGGTCGACGTCCTTCTCGGAGGACATGCAGGCAGACAGGACGAGCGATGGAACAACCACCGAAAGCGCCAGGAAAACAGCCCGGCGCGGCGCTTTCGATTGACCAACTCGCTTGAAGAACATGATTGGATTCCGCCCTTTCGGCGTCATTTCAGTCGTCATTTCGCTCTGGGGCAGCAGCCATAGACCATAATCGCCTTGCCCGGCAACGCTATCTCCGGCCAATCGCACATTTTTGTGGCGATTTGGCACTGCCGCCGCAATGGTACGATTTCACCCTGCTGGTGATGCATCCATGCAACACCGGTCGGCCGCCACAAAGCCGGAAAATCGTTAAGAATCAGATCATCCAGGGCGCGTAGAGCGGCGCACTCACGGCAATCATTTCGGCGCTGCGACCACGCTCGCGACGTGTGGTTTCGACGATCTCGAATGCAGACCGGTCGGACAGAAGCCGACGCAATGCCGCCGCATTCATCCTGTGGCCGCCGCGATAGGAGCGGAAGCACCCGATGAAGCGGGCGCCGGCGAGCGCCAGGTCGCCCATGGCGTCCAGCGTCTTGTGGCGCGCGAATTCGTTGGCATAGCGAAGGCCGCCCATGTTGATGACGCGGTTGTCGTCACCGATCACCAGCGAGTTCTCCAGCGACGCACCGAGCGCGTAGCCGGCGGCCCAGAGACGCTCGACATCCTTCATGAACCCAAAAGTGCGGGCGCGCGCGATGTCGCGGCGGAAAATGTCGGGATTGATGTCGGAGGCGAAGAGCTGGCGGCCGATGGCCGGGCTCTCGAAATCAATCTCGATCTCGAAGCGCGTGCCGTCATAAGGCCTGAACTCGGCCCAGGAGGCGCCATTCTCGATGCGGACCGGCTTGACCACCCGGATGTAGCGGCGCTTGACCGGCAGCGTCTCGATGCCCGCCTGGTCGAAGGCTTCGACAAAGGGCACGGCGCTGCCGTCGAGGATCGGAACCTCACGGCCGTCGATTTCGATGACCAGATTGTCGACGCCAAGTCCAAAGACCGCGGCCATCAGATGTTCGACGGTGCCGATGTGCTCACCCGCCGGATCGCCGAGCATGGTGCAGAGGTCGGTCGCACCGACTTCGGAGACAAGCGCACGAAACTCACGGCTCTCGCCGCCATTGGAAAGCTGGAAGACAACGCCGGTATCGGCGTCCGCGGGCAGAAAATGAATGGTGACAGGCTTGCCGCTATGGACGCCTGTACCCGTCAGCGTCGCGTGCGATTTTAGTGTCGTCTGATAGTCGTGCAAGACAAACCCCATGGCCCATACTGCCTGCGTCCGCTTCATCGCTTCCTGGAGTATTTTGCGGCCGGATGGATCACCCGGCGTGCGCATACATGCGGCAAAATAAACAAGACCGTGCGGCTCTTGATATGATCGGCAGGCAGGGCCAACTCCCCGAATCCCGGCAAGCCGATAGTGCTCGGGCGAAGATAATGGTCCGGCCGGGAGAGTCCAAATCACGGTTTCTTACCCTCTGTAACCGCGATCGGACGCAAGCAGGCGTTTGTAACACCTTGTTTTTGCAGCACTTAATATATTAACAGGCAAACAATCGCTTGTCTGCCTGTTAACAACTGTTACGAACCGTTAACGGTCAATTGGCCTGGCGGCGGAGGAACGCCGGGATCTCCAGCTGGTCGTCGTCCTGCACGGCCCGGCTCTGCGGCGTCAGCCGGCCCTGGTCGTCGAGCTGGCCGCGGCGCGGCGCGTAGAGCTGCGGATCCTGGCTGGCTAGACGGCGCACTTCCGGTGCCGCCTGGCGCAGTTTCGGCTCGCGCGGCTGCGCCGGCTGCAGCCGGGCTGGCTCTTCCTCACGGCGCGTCAGCCCATTGGTCAGGCGCTTCAGCAGCCCCATCGGACCGCCGTTCTCATGGTCGGCCGGACGGCTCTTGGCCTCCACCTCGGCCTTCACCACCGGCGGAAAGTCCTCGACGCGCGGCATGCGCTGGGGTGCGGCGGCAACCGGCTGCGGCATCTCCCTGAGCGGCGCGGGCTGCACCACTTGCTGCTGGACGATGGGCTGCGGCTGGGCGGGTGGCGCCTGGAAGATCTTGCTCTGCGGACGGAATTCTTCCGCATGCGCCGTCGGCGCTGGGCGAGCCTGCGCCATCGCGGCGGCATTGGCTTCGGCAAGCTGGATCGCCTCGGCGACCGGATCGGCGGCGCGCGGCTCATAGGTCTGCTGCTGGACCGGCGCCGGCCGGCTTTCCGCGACCGGGGCGGCAGGACGGCTGACCGGCTTCTGCGGTGCGGCACGGATCGAGATCGGTGCCGCGGCGATTTCGGCCGCCGACTTGTCGATACCGGTGGCGACCACCGAGACGCGGATTACGCCTTCCAGCTCCTCGTCGAAGGTGGCGCCGAGGATGATGTTGGCGTCCTGATCGACCTCTTCGCGTATGCGGGTCGCGGCTTCGTCGACCTCGAACAGGGTGAGGTCGCGGCCGCCGGTGATCGAGATCAGCAGGCCCTTGGCGCCCTTCATCGAGGTCTCGTCGAGCAGCGGGTTGGCGATCGCTGCCTCGGCGGCGGCCATGGCGCGGCCCTCGCCCGAAGCTTCGCCCGTGCCCATCATCGCCTTGCCCATCTCGCGCATCACCGAGCGGACGTCGGCGAAGTCGAGGTTGATCAGGCCTTCCTTGACCATCAGGTCGGTGATGCAGGCGACACCCGAGTAGAGCACCTGGTCGGCCATGGCGAAGGCATCAGCGAAGGTGGTCTTGTCGTTGGCCAGCCTAAACAGGTTCTGGTTGGGAATGACGATGAGCGTGTCGACGCATTTCTGCAGTTCCTCGATGCCCAAGTCGGCCGTCTTCATGCGGCGCTGGCCCTCGAAGTGGAACGGCTTGGTGACGACGCCGACGGTGAGAATGCCCTTCTCGCGCGCGGCGCGGGCGACTACCGGGGCAGCGCCGGTGCCGGTGCCGCCGCCCATGCCGGCGGTGACGAAGCACATATGGGTATTGGAGAGGTGATCGATGATCTCATCGATGCATTCCTCCGCCGCCGCGCGGCCGACCTCCGGCTGCGAGCCGGCGCCGAGACCCTCGGTGACATGCGCGCCAAGCTGGATCAGCCGTTCCGCCTTCGACATGGTCAGCGCCTGCGCATCGGTGTTCGCCACCACGAACTCGACACCGCGCAAGCCGGCGGTGATCATGTTGTTGACCGCATTGCCGCCGCCGCCGCCTACACCAAACACGGTGATGCGTGGCTTCAGCTCGGTGATGTCCGGCTTTTGCAGATTGATGGTCATTGTCTCCGTCCTTTGCCTTTCCCGCCGCTTCGCCGCTGCGGCCGCCTATGGGGCTGTCCCCGTCAATTTTAGAAACTGTCTCTCAACCACTGACTCATGCGATGCAGTTTTCCACCCGTTCCAGTCATCCTGAGACCGGAAATTCCTTTCACCGAATGGCTCTCGAAGCTCGCCATCTGCGGATAGATCAAAAGCCCGACCGGGGTCGAGAACGCCGGCCCCTTGGCCGCCTCCGGCAGGCCCGCCACGCCGAGCGGGCGGCCGATGCGCACATTGCGGCCGAGGATGCGGCGCGCTGCTTCCGGCAGACCGGAAAGCTGGCTGGCGCCGCCGGTGAGCACAACGCGCTTGCCGACGGCATTGCCGTAGCCGGACTTGTTCAGCCGGTCGCGCAAAAGCTCCAGCGTCTCGTCGATACGGGCGCGAATGATGCGCGTCATCATCGAGCGCGGTATCTGCAAGGGCACCTCGCCTTCCTCGCCGATCGGCTGAATCGAGACGAGGTCGCGATCGTCCGCGCTGCCGGGCAGCGCCGAACCGTGCATCACCTTCAGCCGCTCGGCGGCATCGAGAGAGGTCGACAGGCCCTTGGCCATGTCGAGCGTTACATGATTGCCGCCGATAGCGATGGCGTCGCCATGAACGAACTTGCCTTCCGCGAACACTGAGATCGTCGTCGTACCGCCACCCATGTCGATGCAGGCGGCGCCCATCTCGAGCTCATCGTCGACGAGTGCGGCAAGTCCACTGGCATAGGGGGTTGCCACCATGCGCTCGACCGAGAGATGCGAACGGTTGATGCAGAGCTCCAGGTTGCGCAGCGGCGCGGAATCGCCTGTCAGCACATGCATGTCGACGCCCAGCGTGTCGCCGACCATGCCGCGTGGATCGCGCACGCCGCGCTCGGCGTCGAGCGAGAAGCCGACTGGAAGCGAATGGATCACCTCACGCTCGGCCTTCAACGCCTGCTTGGCACCGGCGGCAAGCACGCGCTTGATGTCGGCCTCGTCGGCCTGATGGCCGCCGAGATTGATCGTGGCCGAGAAGGTCTCGCTCTTCAGCCTTCCGGCGGTCATGTTGACGATCAGCGAATCCACCGTCAGCCCGGCCATGCGCTCAGCGGCGTCGACGGCCAGACGGATGGCATGCTCGGCGCGGTCGAGATCGACGACCACGCCCGACTTCACGCCTTGCGATTTCTGGTGGCCGATGCCGATCACCTGGATGCGATGCGAGCGCCCGCGCAAAAGCTTGCCGTCCTCACGCGGCTTCAGCTTCGCCACCACACAGCAAACCTTGCTCGAGCCGACGTCGAGCACCGTCAGCGTGCCGGACCGGCGCGAGGAGGCGTCGCTGTTGCCGCCAAGCCAGCTCATATCTTCGTCTCCGGCTTGCGCTTCAGATTCTGCGGCTTTTCGTTGAGCGTGGCCTCGCGCTGCGTCGCCGCCTCCGGCGTCAACTGCACGACGAGGCGGTCGGACAGGCGCATGTCGACGGCTGCGATGTCGCGCGTCAGAAGGCCGTTGTCGCGGTCCATCCTGACCAGTTCGGCGATCGCCTGGTCTTCGCCGTCTTCCGGCAACTTAACCGTGATGCCGTTCTCCAGCTTCAGGTCCCAGCGCCGCTCGCCGACGCGGATATAGCCTTTGACTCGCGCCGCAAGCTCGGGATAGCGCTTCACCTTGGCAAGGAAGTCCGGCGCCGTGGCTGGCGCGCCGGTGCCGATGATCAGCGGCAGCAGCGCCTGCTTGCCGCCTGAGAACGGGGCGATGACCTGGCCGTCGCGCTCGATGACCGAAAGCGAATTGCCCTGCTGCCAGAGCGCGAAAGGCTCACGCTCCTCGACGCGCACTTCCAGCGTATGCGGATAGACCTTGCGTACCGCCGCGACCTCGACCCAGGGTAGCGTCCTGATCCGCTCGCGCGCGGCCTCGGCATCGAATCCGATCAGCGAGGTCCAGCCGTCAAGCTCGAGCCGGTCCAGTATGTCGATCTCGGAGGTCTCGCGGTTGCCAACCACCTTGATCTGATCGACTGCGAAACCGGTGCGCGCCGTGATGCCCTGAACGACGCCGTCGATCTGCCCGCCAAGATAGGCGCCGTAGGCGCTGCCGGACCCAATCAGCACAGCCGAAAGGATCGCAGCGGAGAAAGGCGGGGCGGTGAATTCACCACCGCCGAGGCGCACCAGGACGCGCACCGGCCGGCGAAACATGCGCGGCAACACGAAATGGTCGAACGACAATGGCAGACCGAACAGCGCCGGCCCGGCGCCCGCCCCCTTGCCCTGTCCCCACCTCAACGCAGACACGAAGCGTCCTCCACCATCCAACTCAACAGTTCGCCGAACGAATGCCCCGCTTGTGCGGCGATTTCAGGCACCAGAGACGTCGGCGTCATGCCCGGCTGGGTGTTGATCTCGAGCCAGACAACCTCGCCGTTTTCGGAGTGACGGTCGTCGTAACGGAAGTCCGACCGGGAAACGCCCCGGCAACCGATAGCTTGGTGAGCCTTAAGCGCTAGTGTCTGTATTTTTTGGTAAATATTCGGTGAAATTTTAGCAGGGGTTT
>NZ_RZOI01000285.1:0-6985 GCF_004022645.1 Mesorhizobium sp. M4A.F.Ca.ET.020.02.1.1
ACGCCCTTATAGAGCGCGTATTTCTGGTGGATGGGCGGCAGCCGCTCCATCCTGGAGTAGAATTCGAGCGGGATGCCGTGCGGGTCGCGGGTGCGGAAGGTGCGCGACTGATAGGGCCGCTCCACCCACTCCACCGGCAGGCCCTTGCCTTTGAAGAAATGCTCGGCCTTGTCGAGGTCTTCGTCGGAGAAGACCTTGAAGCCGAGCTCGCGCGCTTCCGGCGTCGCCGCCTTGCGCAGCACGATGCAGTGGTGGCCGCGCTCTTCCATGGCGCGCAGATAGATCGCGCCACTGGTCTCGTCCGTCACCTGCAGGCCGAGTGTGTCGACATAGAAGGCGCGGGATTTCGCCAGGTCGGTGACGGCGAGCTCGACATGGCTGAGCCGCACGATGTTGAAGGCAGGGTAGAGGTTGGGTTGGGGAAGCGGCACCGAAAACTCCTTGAACATCTATTGAACCGGGAAAATCACGTTTGCCTGGCCTGTGCCGGACGAAGGGAAGTACTCGCCGATCAACTCGCCCCGACCGGCATAGCTGTCCCAGCCGAGTGCGCCGAAGAGTATCGCCGTGTCGTGCATGGAGCCTTCGCCGCAGCAGTGGTCCGCGTATTCGGGCAGCATCTTCAGAAAAGTGGCTATCTCCCCCTTCTGCCAGAGCTCGAGCACGCGCAGGTCGACCTGGCGGTTGAACTCGGACGAGATCGTGAACGTGCCATTGTTGGCTTCATAGTCATCATTGGCCCAGATCTTGTGGCTGAGCGAGCCTGAGGCGACGAGCAGGGCCCGGCTGTCGCTCGCTTCGATGGCTTCGCGGATTGCCTCGCCCAGCTTCCGGGACGATTCGTGGCTGTGCACCGTGCACCATGCCCCAATGGAGACGACCTTGAAGTCGCCCGCGCGGGACATGAACCGCATCGGCACGAGCGTGCCGTATTCCAGCTCCAGGCTGTCTATGTGGTGCGCTAGCGTGTAGACGCCCCTCGCTCGCGCCATTTCCGCGATCAGGTCGCCCAGAGCCGGGTTACCGTCATATCTGAACGGCATGTCCTGGATGAATTGCGGAAACTCGTTGGACGTGAATACACCCTCGAAATGGCTGTTGGCGTTGATGTGGTATCCGGCGTTCACCACCCAATGGGTGTCGCAGATCACGATCGTATCGGCCCCCAGTTCCTTGGCGCGGCGGGCGATCTCCACATGCCCGTCGATCGCCTGCTTGCGCGTGCCGAAGACGCGGCCTGGCTGTTCCGACATCAGCATGGTCGGAACATGCGTTACCTTGGAGGCAAGAACAATCTCACCCATGAAATACCTCCCGTGGCGTGGTTGAATACGAGCCGACGCTACAATACTTCACACGCTAATTACTTGACATGGGTCAAGCCCGCTCAACCGCCGAGCTTCTGGATCGAATGCGGCGCCGTGGCGAACGCGACATTCTTGGTTTCCATGTAGAAATCGAAGGACCAGTCGCCTCCGTCGCGGCCGATGCCGGAGTTCTTGACGCCGCCGAACGGCGTCGGCAGGTGGCGGACATTCTCCGAATTCACCCAGATCATGCCGGCATCCAGCGCATCGGTGAAACGAAAGGCTCGAGTAACGTCCGAGGTCCACAGGTAGCCGGTCAGGCCATATTGCGTGTCGTTGGCCAGCACCAGCGCTTCGGCCTCGTCCTTGAACGGGATCGCGGTCAGCACCGGGCCGAAGATTTCCTCCTGGGCGATGCGCATCTTGTTGGTGGCGCCGATGAACAGCGTCGGGCTGACATAGCAGCCGCCGCCCGGACCGGCGAACTTGCCGCCACCGGCGGCGACGACCGCGCCTTCCAATTTGCCGATCTCGATGTACTCAAGCACCTTCTTTTCGTGCACCGGATGGATCAGCGGTCCAACCACGGTCTCGGGATCGAGCGGATGGCCGATCCTGATGCGCTTGGCCTTCTCGGCCACCAGCGCCGTGAATTTGTCGTACGCCGAGGCTTCGACCAACAGACGCGAAGACGAGGTGCAGCGTTCGCCGTTCAACGAAAAGATCATGAACACGGCGGCGTCCGCGGCACGTTCCAGATCGGAGTCGGCGAAGACGATGACCGGGTTCTTGCCGCCGAGCTCGAAATGCACGCGCTTCAGCGTCTCGGCGCCCTGTTTCATGATCATCGAGCCCGTACGGCTTTCGCCGACGAAGCCGATCGCCTTGATATCGGGATGCTCGGTCAGCGCGCGGCCGGCATCTTCGCCAAAGCCGTTGACCAGGTTCCAGACCCCTTTCGGCAGGCCTGCCTCGTCGGCGATCTCCACCAGCAGCCGCGCCGTGAGCGGGGAGAATTCGGCAGGCTTGTGGACAACGGTGCAGCCGGCCGCGAGAGCCGGCGCGATCTTCCACGTCGACAGCATGAACGGGGTGTTCCACGGCGTGATCACGCCGACCGGACCGATCGGCACGCGGGTCGTCACGTTGACCTGGTTCGGTGCCCGGATCGCTTGGCCGTCACGGGCCTCCGGCGCCCGGTCGGCAAAGAAGCGAAAGTTCTCGGCGCCACGCAATGCGGCCTTGGCCATGAACTTCAGCGACTGACCCGTATCCATGCACTCTACGAACGCGATCTCCTCGGCCCGGGCCACGATTGCGTTGGCTATCTTGTGCAACAGCTTCTTGCGGTCTTCGCCGGGGATCGCCGCCCAATCCTTGAACGCCGCCTTCGCCGCCTTCGCCGCGCGGTCGATGTCGACCGCCTTGCCGCGCGCCACCTTGGCCATCGGCTTCAAGTCGATCGGCGAGATCGTCTCATACGTCGCACCGTCGGCGGCGGGCACCGCCTCACCGCCGATCTGGTTGAGAACACCGCCATTCCGGAAGCGCTCGAGATAGGTTTCGGCTTTCTTCAGATTTTCGTCCAGTGCCGCCATTGGATCTTCCTGTTGCTTGCCGCACCCAAACAATACAAGTGCCGGGCGTGCGAACTTCCAGCTGAACTCGGCGTGGTCGCCGACTTATAATTAACATGTGAATTACATTCCGGAGGCGGAATGTCAAGTATCGTTCTGCTCGCGCCCGTGTTTGGTCGGGAGCCCCAGACCGGCATCCTGGATGGGCGTTTGGTAACTGATTGCGCGCGCCATCGGCAACAATCCTCACATCGCCCCTTGCAATAACTTATCATGTTAAGTATCACCATACCCTGACCTTCGGACGCGGAGATTGCAATGAACGCAGTGCTTGGCAATCCGATGGTCACCACGGCGGCGCTGCCGCTGGTGCTGGGGATAGCGCTGGGCTTCGTTGGCCGCGCGAGCACGCTATCGGCCTGGCCGGCGGCGGTGCTTACATGGGCGGCCGCCGCGATCTTCTTCTACTGGGACATCATGGGTGCGCCGGTGCTCTGGCCAACGGCAGCCAGCCAGAAACTGATCTACCTTGCCTTGCTCGGCGCCGCATTCGCCCTGTCGGCTGAAAACAATCCGAACCTGCGGGTCCAGGCCGGCGGCGCCGCCCTCCTGATCGTGGTCGCCCTGCTGTGGCTGAGCTGGCGAAAACTGCTTTCTGGCGTCGATTTGCAACTTGCAACGGCGGCGGTCGTCGCGCTCCTCATCGCCGCAGGCCTTGTCGCGCTGTTATGGATCAAGGGCGCAGCCCCTTCCGCGCAGACCGAGAAACCTTTCCTCTTCCCGGCAGCCGTCCTGTCTGTGGGATTTGCAGGCGCCATCACCTCTGTCCTTGCTGCATCGATCGTCGTTGGTCAGTTGCTTGGCTCGCTTGCCGCATTGACGGGCGGCTACTGCCTCTTTGGTTTCATCGAGTTTCTGGTCGCCCGGCGCTCCTCGTTCGGGTGGCGTACGGGCACGGCGATTCTCATGCTGCTTTGCGTCGCGTTCCCGCTGATCCAAACGTCATTGCTTGCCCCAAAAATCAACCACGTGGCCGCGCTTCTCGCCACGATGCCGCCGCTCGTGGCCTGGCTCGTCTCTGGCCGCCTGCAATTCCTTCTCCCCAGTGCACGGGCGCCTCGTCCGTTGGCGGCTGGGTTTCTCATCGCCGTGCCGGCGATCCTGGCCGTGCTGATCGCCCTCGTCTGGGCCCCGCAAGGGGCGCAACTCGGCTTCTGAGGGACAGGTTCAAAGCGACGAGAAAAATCGGAGAGAACAGTTGAGAACACGTAATTTCATGGCGGCGGCCGCCTTCATCGCCGCATCGGTCCTGGCGCCCGCGGCCTATGCCGACACCTTTGACATCGATGGCCAACATGCCTGGGTGACCTTTACCCTGAAGCACGGCATCTACGGCATCGCTCACGGCCAGTTCGACAACGTTTCGGGCTCGATCGTCATGGACAAAGCCGATCCTGCGAAGAGCAGCGTCAAGGCCAGCATCGACGTCGGTTCGATCCACACCGCCTTCGATCAGCGCGACAGCGATCTGAAAGGCCCTGACTTCTTCAACGCCGCCGAGTTCCCTGCGATCACCTTCGAAAGCACCAAGGTGGAGAAGGTGGACGACACCACCGGCAAGTTGACGGGCAACCTGACGATCAGCGGCACCAGCAAGGAAGTGATGCTCGACGTCAAGCTTCTCAACGAGGCTCCAGCTCCGTGGGACGCTACGCTGACGAAGGCTGCCTTCAGGGCGACGACCAAGCTCAGCATCGCAGACTTCCCGATGGCAAAAGCGGCTGAAGGCTTTGGTCTGGGACCCGATGTCGATGTCATCATCGATATCGAAGCCGTGAAGAAATAGCCTCCCAAGGCTGGCGCTTGCGTGGAAGGAATGCCGCGCAAGCGTCCATCTGTGTCACGACCGGGTGCGGATGCTTTGGTGCGGTTTGCCGTTCAGCACGGCCGCAAATGGAATTCCTGCCGGAGCGCAGCGTCGCAGCTACAAGCGTCGGTCGCCGGACGAGAACGACGAAACCCGTGTTGAGCGACACGGCCGCAACTGCGAGCCCCGCGACGAACCCGACCCAGATTCCGATGCCGCCATATTTCAACGGAAACGCCAGCACATAGGCGCCGGTGAATCCGACCAGCCAATAGCTGACGATCGCGAGAACCATCGGCACCATGGAATCCTTCAGGCCCCTGGCAAGACCGGCCCCCACCGCTTGCAGGCTGTCGAAAAGCTGAAAGACACCCGCAATCGTGATGAACGGTATCGCCAGCATGATGACTTATTCGCGTCGGCGCGACGCGCTTTAGTATAGGGCCGTCAAGTCAGCCTTCGAGCAGCTTGCGCCACGGTGTCTCGTCACCCCAGTTGATGGCGACGCTCTGCCGGCGCATGTAGGACTTCCAGGACTCCGATCCGCTTGCGCGACCGCCGCCGGTCTCCTTCTCGCCGCCGAAGGCCGCGCCGATGTCGGCGCCGGTCGTGCCCATGTTAACCTTGGCGATGCCGCAGTCGCTGCCGCGCGAGGACAGGAAGGCCTCGATATTGCGGATGTTTGTGCTTTGGATGCCAGACGCGAGCCCCTGCGGAACGTCGTTGTGCAGTTCCATGGCCTCCTCGAACGTATCGTATTCGATGACGTAGAGAAGCGGAGCGAAGGTCTCATGCTGCACACAGGGCCAATGGTTCTTGGCCATGATGATCGTCGGCTCGACATAGTATCCCGGTCCCGGCAGGACGTTGCCGCCATAGACCACCTCGCCGCCGAGTTCCTTTGCCGATGCAACCGCTTTGGTGAACTCGTCGATAGCGTGCTTGTCGATCAGCGGCCCGATCAGATTTCCTGGCACGAACGGATCGCCGATCTTCACCTTCGCATAGGCCTTCTTCAAGCCCTCGACGATCTCCTTGGTGCGGCTCTTGTGAACGATCAGACGCCGCATGCTGGTGCAGCGCTGGCCGGTGGTGCCGAGGGCGCCGAACGTGACCGCCGCGATCGTGAGGTCGAATTCCGCGCTCTCATCGACGATGCAGGCATTGTTTCCCGAGCATTCGAGAATGTGGCGACGGCCGAGATCCTCGGCCAGAATGGAAGAGACCCGCCGACCTATCTTGCTTGACCCGGTGAACGAAACGACCCGGACTCGCTTGTCGCTTACCAACGACTCCGAAATGCGCTCATCGTCCGGCACGACGATCGAGAAGATGCCCTCGTAACCGAGTTCGTTCATTGCCTGATTGCAGATGTGCTGCAACGCGATCGCGGGAAGCGCGACCTTGGGGCTCGGCTTCCACACGATCGTGTTGCCGCAGATCGCCGCGATGAACGCGTTCCAGGACCATGGGGCGGCTGGAAAATTGTAGGCCGTGATGATGCCGACGACCCCAAGCGGAAGCCACTGGTCGTACATGCGGTGTTCGTTTCGCTGCGACTGCATCGTGAAGCCGTAGAGCATGCGGGACTGACCGACAGCGAATTTCGCCATGTCGATCATCTCGCCAATCTCACCCTTGCCTTCCGTCAACGACTTCCCGGTCTCAAGCGAAAGCAGCGCCCCGAGCGCATCCTTATGCTTTTCGAGAAGTTCGCCGATCCGTCCGACAAGTTCTCCACGCTTCGGCGCCGGAACCGATCTCCAGGTCTTGTAGGCTCGCTCGGCGACGTCGATTGCCTTGTTCATGTCTTCCTGGGTTGCCGGCGTGATGCGGGCGATGGGCTGTTCCGTCGCCGGATTGGTCGAAGCAAACGCATTGTCGGGATCGGCTTTCGACCAGCCGTCCCGTCCGCTGCAGAAGCCAGGATTGACTTCGGAAATTCCAAGCGACTCCAGTATCTGACTGGCTCCCGAGTGGGCCTTTACATTCATGATGCGACTCCCGTTGTCTGGATAAAGCGATGCGGCTCAGCCATCGTGCTTCAATGTGCCGAAGGCACCGTCGCTGTAGAGCAGCGGTGCACCTTCGGGCCCGAACGACACGTGCTTGATTTCTCCGATGACGACGCCGTGCGACGGCGTCACGAACATCTCATCGACGTGGCAATCAAAGCTGACCAATGCATCGGAGAGGACTGGTGCTCCGGCACCCGACCGCGTCCAGTCGTGACT
>NZ_RZOI01000286.1:0-6964 GCF_004022645.1 Mesorhizobium sp. M4A.F.Ca.ET.020.02.1.1
TGCCAGGTCTCCATCATGCGGTGGCCGGGGCGTTCGGTGGCGATGGTCAGGCCATACAACTGCCTGGAAAGGCCGACGGCGAAATCGCAGATGTCGATCATCTCCTGCACCTCGCCGAGCCCTTCGGACGGGATCTTGCCGACCTCGATCGAAACCAGCCGGCCAAGCTCGGCCTTGTGGGCGCGCAGTTCCTCGCCAAGCAGGCGAACCAACTCGCCGCGCTTCGGTCCCGGCACCAGCCGCCAGGCCTGGAACGCCTTGTGGGCGGCGTCGATGGTTTTGGCCGCATCGCCCGGCAAGATCGTCTTCAGCGCTGCGATCCGCTCGCCGGTCACCGGGCTACGCACGATCAGGTCGCCGCCGGAAAGCGCGTCCTTGGCGACACCGAGCTTCTCCAGAAGTGCGGCCGTTTCCTTCGCTATCGTCATTTTTGTCCCTTTCAGATCCCGTCGCAAGGCAACGGGGCAAAGCCATGCGCCACCCTGTCCGTACCGTCGGGCCCGTCGGAGCGCTTTCATGGCGTGGCATTACTCGTTTCGGGGAAAAACCGCCACCCCGGCATGGTCTAAGCCCGGACCGCAGGGTTGGGCCAGACTTTCGAGACGGCCGCTCAGCGCGCCTTTTGCGCGGCCCGCTCGGCGCCTTCCTTCATCAGGCGGTCGATATGCATGCGGATATGGGCCGCCTCGGCGGCTGTGTTGGCAAGCGCGATCGCCCGGTCGAACGCAACGCGCGCCTCATCGCCGCGGTCGAGTTGCATCAGCAGGCCGCCCTTGAGGCCGAAGAAGTGGAAATAGCCGGACAGCCTATCCTCCAGCGGCTCGATCATGGCGAGCGCCGCCTCGGGGCCGCGCACCTTGGACACCGCTACGGCGCGATTGAGCGTCACCACCGGCGACGGCTGCATGCGCTCGAGCAGGCTGTAGAGCAGGTCGATCTCGGTCCAGTCGGTGTCTTCGGGCTTCACCGCCCGCGCATGCAGCGCGGCGATCGCCGCTTGCACCTGGTAGGGGCCGGGCTTCTGGTGGCGCAGCGCCTTGTCGACCAGCGCCAGGCCCTCGTCGATCATCTTGCGGCTCCAGAGACTGCGGTCCTGGTCCTCCAGCAGGACGATCTCGCCACTGACGTCGAAGCGTGCCGGCGCCCGCGCATGCTGCAGCAGGAGCAGTGCCGTCAGCCCCATGATTTCAGGCTCGGTCTGGAACAGCCGAAGCAAGAGCCGCGCCAGCCGGATCGCCTCCTCGCAGAGCGGCGCGCGCGCCGGCGCCTCGCCGCTGTTGGTCGAATAGCCCTCGTTGAAGATCAGGTAGACCATGGCGGCCACCGCCGCGAGCCGTTCCGAGCGCTCGACGGCGCCCGGCGTCTCGAAAGGCACGCCGGCATCCGCGATGCGCGCCTTGGCGCGGGTGATGCGCTGCTCCATGGCGCTTTCGCCGACCAGGAAGGCGCGCGCGATCTGTTTGACGGTAAGGCCGGAGACGATGCGCAATGCCACCGCGATCTGCTGCGTCGCCGGCAGGTCCGGATGGCAGCAGATGAACAGGAGCCGCAGGATGTCGTCGCGATAGTGGGCGCCGTCGAGACGCTCGGCGATATCGCTTTCGGTATCCTCCAGGTCGGAGATCTGGTCCTCTTCCGGCAGCGGCGCCTGCTTGGACCGCTTGCGGACCGCGTCGATGCCGCTGTTGCGGCCGACGAAGATCAGCCAGGCGGCGGGATCGCGCGGCGGGCCGTTCTTCGGCCAGTTCTTCAGCGCCCTCAGGCACGCATCCTGGAAAGCTTCTTCCGCGGCGTCGAGATCGCGGAAGTAGCGCAGCAGCGCACCCATCGCCTGCGGACGGGCGGTGCTGATCGCGGTGCTTATCCAGGCAAGCTCGGTCATGCGGGTACTCTGGCCGGATTGAAGAGGGAAACCGGGCGTATCTCGTAGGAGCCGCCGCTTGGATTGACCTCGGAAAGCTCGCGCGCGAAGTCGACGGCCTCGTCGAGGTCGGCGCATTCGAGCGTATAGAAGCCGAGGAACTGTTCCTTGGTTTCGGCGAACGGGCCGTCGATGACGACCGGCTCGCCCTTGACCGTGCGCAACGTCGTCGCGGCGGTGGTCGGCAAGAGACGCGCGACGGGCCCAAGCCGCCCGGCCTGGGCGTATTTTTCCTGCACGCCCAATAGCTTTGCCATGACCTCGTCGTCCTGTTCCTTGCTCCAGGAGCAGACGACGTCTTCGGAGGCGTAGCAGAGGATGGCGTAGAGCATGGCAAATCCTTTCCGTATCAAAGGACGCGACAGTAGGGCCCTTCCCGACACAACGTCGATAAAAAAATATTGAGCGATCACACGGGCTTGCCCGTCCACCCGTGCCACTGGTCAGGCGCCGCGCGTCTCAAGCCATCGCAACACCAGCGTCTCCTCTTCGTCGAGACCGGGTATCAGGCGTTTTCGCTTGCTTGCCTCCGCCATTTCGCTGAGCAGCCGGCCGTTTGCCCATGCTTCGAAGACCAGCGGGTGGATGTAGCATTTGCGGCAGATGGCACGCGTGTTGCCGAGGCGCTCGGCGACCCTGTCGATGATCCCGTTCATGACCCGCTTCATCTGCGCCTGGCTTTCCGGACGCTCGGCTTGTGCAAACAGCGACGCGGCGTGGATGGTGCCGCCCCAGGTTCGGAAATGCTTCGAGCTGAAATCCGCGTCGGCCGCGTCGCGGATATAGCGGTTGACGTCGCCCGAACCGACCGGATGCCTGTTGCCGTCCTCGTCAAGATACTGAAGCAGCTTCTGGCCCGGAAGTTCCTGCGCGCCGCGCACGATCCTGGCGATCCGGCGGTCGACCAGCTTCAGCTTCCATTCCTTGCCGGACTTGCCCTTGAAGGCAAAGCGCAAGTGCGATCCCTCGATGTCGACATGACGGTCGCGCAACGTCGTCAGGCCGAAACTCTTGTTGTCGCGGGCATAGGCGGCATTGCCGACGCGGATCATCGTATTGTCGAGCAGCCAGACGGTCGCCGCGACGACGCGCTCCGCCGGCAGACCGTGACGGCGCAGATCCGCATCGATGCGGCGCCGCAGTCCGGGCAGGCTTTTGGCAAAGGCGACCAAGCTTGAATATTTGGCGCCGTCGCGCTCGGCGGCCCACAGCGCATGATAGCGGTATTGCTTGCGCCCGCGCTGGTCCCGGCCGGTCGCCTGGATGTGCCCGCGGGCATCAGGCGAAATCCAGACATCGGTCCACGCCGGCGGAATGGCCAGTGCCTTGATGCGCGCAAGCGTGGCCGCTGAGACCGAACGGCCCTGGAGCCCGAGATAGGCAAAGCCCTTGCCTTTTCGCTTGCGGCGAATGCCGGGATCGGCATCGCTGACATAGGTGAGCGACGCGCGCTCGGCCGAATCTTGCGCGCCGTTCTTTCGGGTTTCGTCCTCTCCTGCTGAACGGTCAGGGGAGGATTGCGGTCGTTGCAGCATGATGCATCCCACGGAACTGGTCCGTAGATAAGCCGCATCGCCGGCGACTGGTTCCGTGCTGCTCTTAAGGGTTCACGCTCGCGCGACGGCCGACAGGTCCGCCATCCAGAGCCCGCCGTCATCGGATCTCTGCCCAGCGCGGGCAGGCGAGGCAATCCGCGGCAAGGAAGGCGACGAACGGGGCTTGTGTCGCCGCAGGCCGATATTTCGCGCAGCGCCGGCGAACAGTCGCTGCCCGACCTCGATGACCCTGACATCGAGTCCGGCACGACCCAGCAGTGCCTGGACATCCCCGCCGCCGGAATTCACGACCACGACCTCGAACGGTGCATTCTGGTCGAGCGCCGATCTTACTGCTGCGACCAACTCGGCAGGCGCCCGCAAACCAATCACCACGACTGCGAGTTCCGGCCTCTCGGCCATCAGGCGCTTTGCAACTGGACACGCGGCATGGAAAACCGGCGCCGCGCCGCAAGCTTGAACTGATAGCGCATGCAACGCCAGATGTCCGACGGCACCTTCGGCGCGGCCTTGGCCACGGCCAGGAACCGGGCCGCCGTATCCAGGTCGCCGCGCGCATAGTGGACGCGCGCGATCTTCAGGGCGACAAGCCCTTCCCTGGTCTTCAGCGTCGACTTCGCAATCCCGCAATCGGCGAGCCCGTGCAGCGCATTGCGCCATTCGAGGAAGCGCTTTGCCGGCAGCACGATGAAGCGGTCGTCGGAGCGTTCCGCCGAAACACAGTAGGTCATGACCGGTTGCGTGATGATCGCAAGCCGGGCCTTGCTCAACACCCTTGCCCAGAACAACGTGTCCTCGTCATAGGCGAGCCCGGTTGGGAACCGCGTTTCCCCGATCGCCTGCCGGGACACCAGCGCGCTTCCCACCGCAATCGAACGTATGTGACCTTCGATATAGGCCGAGGCATTGGCGATGCTCGCGGCCGTATAGCCGGCAGGCAGCTTGATCTGCCGGTCGACGCCGTCGGTCCGCCGACGATAGGCGCCGACCACCATGTCGGCCCTTGCCTGCATGCTGGCCTGAAGCAGCAATGACCGCAGCCCGCCCTCCAGATGCAGGTCGTCGGCATCGATCATGTAGATCCAGGGATGGTTCGCCTGCGACAGGGCGAGATTGCGGGCTCCGCCGGCGTCCCTGCAGTTGGACTGGATGACGCGCAACGGCAGGCCCAACCGTGAAGCAGCATCGCTGGCGACCGCTGCCGTGCCGTCCGAGGACAAATCGTCGACCAGCAGCACCTCGCCGATGGCGTCCGCTTCCGAACGCAGCGATCCCAGCGTCCTCACTATGGTCGCTGCTGCATTGTGTGCCGGAATGATGACGCTGACAGCTTTCAATGACAACTCCGCACCGGCGCAAAACCCATGCATCCGGCCGTACCGCCCCGAAGCGCAAGATAGCGACAGCGTCCGGATTTGAGAAGCAGTCTTTGCTCGCTCCGCCCGTACGGCACAGGCCTGGACCCCGATGTGTTCACAGCTTTTCGAGCACGACCGGAATGACATCGACCGCTTGCTCGGCCGCCTGGCCGCCGGTCGTCTTGAGCACGCCGACGATCGGCGCCACATCGGAATAGTCCCGCCCGTAGCCGACCGTGATGTGGTCGTTGCTCGCCCGCATGCCGTTGGTCGGATCGAATTCCTGCCATCCGGCGTCACGCCCGCACCAGGCCTTGACCCATGCATGCATGGCATCGGCACCTTCGAGCCGGGGCTTGCCCTTTGGCGGTATGGTGCGCAGGAAGCCGCTGACATAGCCAGCGGGAATGCCGAGGCCGCGCAGGCCGGCGATCATGATATGCGAGAAGTCCTGGCAGACGCCGCGCTTCAGGCCGAAGGCATCGCTGGCGCGGGTCTGCACGGTGGTGGCCTCGCCATCATAGGTGAAATCGCGATGGATGCGGTTGCACAGGTCCAGGACCGTGGCGACGGTCGAGCCGGCGATGCTGCCTTTCGCATAGGCGGTGATCGCGGAATCGATGCCGGCATGATCGCTCGCGGCAAGAAAATGATGCGGGGAATCCGGCGACAGCGACCGCACGCCGCCGAGTTCTTCCCGCAGCCGCTGGAGGTCGGGCGATACGTCCAGCCCCGGTTCCGGGCGCGACACCGACACGCGCGCGCTCATCCGGATGTCGAGCGCGTCATGTGCATCGCGAAAGGCGATCGAAGTGACGTTGTTGCCAAAGAAATCGGAAAAGTCGGAGCGCTCGCCTGGAGCCGGCACGAAGGACAGCGAAGCCGCGACTACCCGCTGCACGCCGACAATCGTCGGCGGCAGCACGCGCACCTGGTGCCGGCCGCCACCGGCCGCGGCATCATAGTCGTAGCTCAGATGAAGCCTGATGTCGTAGAGCATGCGCTATCCGAAAAAGGCCTTGGCGAGGCTGTTGTAGAGGCCGCCGATCTCATTGGCGAGATCGTCGATGACTTGCGCCGTCATGTCCGAGGGTTCCATGACGGCGATCGCCGTGTTGAGCTGAAGGATTTCCTTTGCCGCCGGCGACATGTGCCCTTCGCCGCCGCTCGAAGGCAGCATGCCGATCTCCGCCTTCAACCGCTCGAGCTGAAACAGGATGGAGCGCGGGTTGAGCGGGTCGAGCGCCAGGAGATCGATCACCGTGCGCCGGCCGGCCTGCACCGGGTACTGCCGGCGATGAGTCATGACGCTGTCGCCGATCTCCAGCATCATGTCGAGCGCGCCGTCGGGCGCGCCAGCCCTGGTCAGCCGGGCAAGCATGCGGGCGATCTGGATGCCGCGCTCCAGCCGCCGGCCGATTTCGAGAAAGCGCCAGCCGGTGAAGCGGTACATGTTCTCGTGCAGCAGGCCGGAGAAGCCGGCGAGCTTGCGCAGGATCACCGTCATCGCCCGGGTCGCGTCGTCGCCTGGCGCCACGGTCCTGGCGAACTGATGGATGGTCTTCGACAGGTCCTTCAGCGCCAGCCAGCCATCCGGCGAAAAACGGTCGCGAATCTGCCCGGCGCTGTAGACGGCGCTGTCTAGCGTGCCGATCAGGCCAAGCGGGATCGCCGTTTCGACGTCGATGCCGAACGGTTCGAGATAATCCCTGATATCGGCAAGCAGCGGCGTTTCAGGATCGGAGGTCTCAGCCAGCCGCACATGATAGGCGCGCAGCACGCGGGCCGTGTCTTCCGATCGCTCGATGTAGCGGCCGAGCCATGTCAGGTTCTCCGCCGCGCGGCTGGGCAGACTCCCAGGCATGGAGCGGGTGAAGCTGTCATGCTCCTGCGGCAGCAGTGTCTCGCGCTCGACCGGCCGGTCGCTGACCACCCAGACATCCGCCGCCTGGCCGCCGCGCTGCATGGCTATGGCTGTCGTGTCCTGCGAGAAGCCGACCCGGGCAAAACCGCCGGGCATCACCGTCCAGCCATCCGCCGTGCGCGCCAGATAGACGCGCAGGCTGGCCGGCCGCGGCTCCAGCCAGCCGCCGACATAGACGGGCGTTGTCGAAAGCGTCACTGCTTCC
>NZ_RZOI01000287.1:0-6942 GCF_004022645.1 Mesorhizobium sp. M4A.F.Ca.ET.020.02.1.1
GCCCCATTTCGGCCGCGAGCCTTTCGAGCAGGGTCAGGATCTGCGCCTGCGTCGACACGTCGAGGCCGGAGACGATCTCGTCGGCCAGCACGAATTTCGGCGACAGTGCCAGTGCTCGCGCAATGCCGACGCGCTGGCGCTGGCCGCCTGACAATTGATGGCGGTAGCGGCTGGCAAAGCTTTGCGGCAGGCCGACGCGCTGCAAGGCTTCCGCCACGCGCTCCTTCAACCTGTCGCCGAGGCCGTTCTGCCTCAGCGGCGCGGCGATGATGTTGAAGACCGTATGCCGTGGGTTGAGCGATGACATCGGGTCCTGGAAGATCATCTGCAGGTCGCGGCGCAGCGGCCGAAGCCCGGCTTCCGAGAGGTGGCTGATGTCACGGCCTTCGAAGCTGATCGAGCCGGCGCTGGGCTCCAGCAGCCGCACCAGTGCACGGCCGAGCGTCGACTTGCCCGAACCGGACTCGCCGACGATACCGGTCACCGATCCCTTCGGCAGATCGAAATCGAGCCCTTTCAGGATCTCGGCCAGCGGCGCGCGGCCGACCAGTGGCTTGCGCGTCATGTCGGGCAGCGCCACCTTCAGCCCGCGCACCGAAAACAGCGGCTCAGCCATGGCCCGGCCTCCAGGCTTTGTCGGCATCCGCG
This sequence comes from Mesorhizobium sp. M4A.F.Ca.ET.020.02.1.1, assembly GCF_004022645.1. NCBI lineage: Bacteria > Pseudomonadati > Pseudomonadota > Alphaproteobacteria > Hyphomicrobiales > Phyllobacteriaceae > Mesorhizobium > Mesorhizobium sp. M4A.F.Ca.ET.020.02.1.1. Next base: position 649 of record NZ_RZOI01000287.1, read on the forward strand.
ATCTCGGCGGCAAGTCCCGCAAGCACGGTTTCGTCCACCGGCTTCAGTGATGCGAAGGGATCGGTGTAGCGCGGCGTCGCCGCGATCAGCGCCCGCGTGTACGGATGCCGGGGTGCTGCGAAGAGCTCGGCGGTCTCGGCTTCCTCGACCACCTTGCCGGCATAAAGCACCGAGACTTTCTGGCTGATTTTGGCGACGACGCCAAGATCGTGGGTGACGAACAGGATCGCCGTGCCGTGGTCGCGCTGCAGTTGCGCGATCAGCCGCAGGATCTGCTTCTGCACCGTCACGTCGAGCGCCGTCGTCGGCTCGTCGGCGACGATCAGCCTCGGCTCGGCGGCGAAGGCGGCGGCGATCAGCACGCGCTGGCGCATGCCGCCGGAGAGTTCGTGCGGATAGCTTCTCAGCACGCGCTCGGGGTCGCGGATATGCACCTCGTCGAGCAACTGGCGGATGCGTTGGTCGGCCCGCTCGCCGCTCCAGCCCAGGATGCGCACCAGCCGGTCGGTCGTCTGCGGGCCTATGCGGCGCGACGGGTTGAGTGCGGTGAGTGGATCCTGCGGGATCAACGCCGTCCGGGCGCCGATCAAATTGCGGCGCGCCCTGAGCTGCAGGACACCAAGGTCCTCCCCCTCCAGCCGCATCTCGCCTTCAATCACGCGCACGCTGGATGGCAGGACGCCAAGCACCGCCTTGCCGATCATCGTCTTGCCGGCGCCGCTCTCGCCGACCAGCGCGCGCACTTCGCCCGGCTGGACGGACAGCGACACCGAGCGCAGCACGCGCTGGCCGTTGGGCAGCACGGCGCTGAGCGAGCGGATTTCGAGGCAGGGTTTCACGGCCGCGCTCATCGCAGCACCGGATCGAAACGCGCCTTCAGCGCCTCGCCGAACTGGCTGAAGGACAGCACGGTCAGGATCAGCGTGACCAGCGGGAACACCAGCACCCACCAGGCCTGGTGGATCGACAGCCGGCCCTCGGCGATGATGCCGCCCCAGGTCGGATCGTCGGTCGATATCGACAAATTGACGAAGGACAGGATCGCCTCGACGATGACGGCGATGCCCATCTCCAGCGACAGCAGCGCGACGATCGACGGCAGCACATTGGGCAGCACCTCGCGCAGCATGATGCCAATGCGGCCATAGCCGGCGATGCGCGCGCTTTCGACGTAGTCCATGCGCGCCTGGCTCATAGCTTCGGCACGGATCACCCGGCAGAAGCGCGCCCAGTCGATGACCGCGATGGCGATGATGACGGAGCTGAGGCCGGTGCCCAGCACCGCCACCAGAAGGATGGCGAACAGCACGGGCGGGAAGGCCATCCAGATGTCGACGACGCGCGAGATGATGCGGTCGGCCCAGCCGCCGAAATAGCCGGCGATCAGCCCCAGTGCCGAGCCGACCAGGCAGGCGGCCGAAGCGGCGGCGAAGGCGACGATGAAGGCGATGCGGCCGCCGAAGATCAATCGTGAGAGCAGATCGCGGCCAAGGCTGTCGGTGCCCAGCCAATAGCCGGGTTCGGCGCCATCCAGCCAGAAGGGCGGCAGCCGCTCCAGCATCAGGTCCTGCGCCAGCGGGTCCTGCGGCGCAATCAGCGGCGCGAAGATGGCCGCCAGCAACGCCAGTAAAAGCCAGCCGCCGGCCAGCCAAAGCTTCGGGCTCAAACCGCTTCGGGAGATGCGTGCCTCATCCATGGCGCAGCCTCGGATTAAGCAGCGCGTACATCATGTCGACGGCGAGGTTGATCAGCACGAAGAGCAGCGCAAAGACCAGCACGATGCCCTGGATCAGCGGCAGGTCGCGGTTGATGACGGCGTCGATCGCCATGTTGCCGAGGCCCTCGTAGGAGAACAGCCGCTCGACGATGACCGTGCCGCCGATGAGGAAGGTGAACTGCACGCCGACCAGCGTCAGCGTCGGCAGCGCAGCGTTTTTCAGCGCTTCGCGCAGGATGACCTGCGTCTCCGAAAAGCCCTTCACGCGCGCCAGCACGACATAGTCGAGGTCGAGCACCTCCTTCAGCGACTGTTTCAGCAATTGCGCGATGATCGCGGCCAGCGGCAGCGCCAGCGCCACGGCCGGCATCAGCATGTGCTTGAGCAGGTCCCAGGTGAGATCGAAGCGGAGTCGAAGCAAGCTCTCGATGAGATAGAACTGGGTGACGAAGGGCAGGTCGAGTTGCGGCGACACCCGGCCGGAAATGTCGAACACCGGGACAAGCACGCCGAACAGCAGGATCAGCACCAGCCCCCACAGGAAATCGGGGATGGAGAGCGCGGTGCCGCTGGCGATGTCGATGCCGGCCTCGAATGCCGTGCCGCGCTCGCGCGCCCCGAGGATCGCCGCCGTGCCGCCGATGGCCACCGCCATCAGAAGCGCCACGGTCGCAAGCTCCAGCGTCGCCGGCAGCCGGTCTAAGACCAGCCCCAGCACATCCTGCCGCAGCGATATCGAGGTGCCGAAATCGCCGCGCAGGACGCCGCCGAGCCAGATGAAGAACTGCTGCACGATGGTCTTGTCGAGCCCGTAGAGCGCCCGCAGCCGCGCGATGTCCTCGTCGCTGGCGCCGGGCGGCAGCATCATCGCGATCGGGTCGCCGGGCGCGAGCCGGATGACGACGAAGACGACGACGGCGACGCCGAACAGCGTGACCAGCATCGTCAGCAGGCGAACGAGGAATCTTTGCAGTAGCATCGGCCTGTATGCCCGGATGAAAAAATGCGCGCCGTCTTCGCGACGGCGCGCGGCAATCCAAGGCCGATGATCAGGCCGGGGTCATCAGCGCCGGCAGCAAGGCACCCGACACATGCTGCACCACATTGACGCCCTTGGCGTGCACGATCGGCTGCGCATACTGCATCAGCGGCAGTACATAGGCCTGTTCGGCGACGTATTTGTCGACCGCCTTCCAGCCGGCGATGCGCTTTGCCTCGTCCTTCTCGCCCCATAGCGGGTTGATCATGTCGATCAGGTCCTGACTGTCCCACACCGAATGCGGGCTCGGGCCGTACATGGCAAAGCCGGTCGACGTCGTCGGATCACCGATGGCGTTGCCCCAATTGTAGAAGGCCGCCGGCGCCAGCTTGTCGGCGGCGCGCAGCTCATAGTGCTTGGCGATTTCATAGACCTCGATCGTCGCCTCGATGCCGACCTTGCGCCACATGCCGACGATGGCCTGGATCATCTCATAGTCCTTGGGCTTGAAGCCCTTGGTCATCTGGATCGTGAACTTGACCGGCTTTTCCGGCGAATAGCCGGAAGCAGCGAGCAGTTGCTTGGCCTTTTCCGGATTGTGCTCGACCTTGATCGAGGCATCGAAGGCCGCGTATTCCGGCGTCTCCAGCGTGGCGATCGGCTGGCCGTAGCCGCGCAGCAGCCGCTTGACCAGAAGCTCCTTGTCCACCGCCATGACGGCTGCCTGGCGGACATTTTTGTCCAGCATCGCCTCGATGTCGTTGAAGAAGATCATGCCGATGTCGGAGACGTTCTTGATTGAGCCGGCGAGCCCGTCTTTGGCGATCAGCCGGTCATACTCCTCATAGGGGATTTCAAGCGTCACCTGCGAGGAGCCGGATTCGATCTCGGCGACGCGGCTCGCGGCGTCGGTGACGAACTTGATCGTCACGTTCTCGAAGGCCGGCTTGCTGCCCCAGTAGTTCGGATTGGCCTTCAGCCGCAGGAAGGCGTTGCGCTCGAACTTGTCGACCATGTAGGGGCCGGTGCCGATCGGCGACTTCTCGAAGCCCTCGGCGCCGACCTTCTCGTAATAGGCCTTCGGCATGATGTAGCCGGTCAGGAATGACATCCATTTGAAATAGACCGGGTCGAACTGCACCACATCGCCGGTGATCTTGTTGCCGTCGATCTTGAAATTGTTGACGTTCTTCCAGACGAACTGGATCGGGTTGCCGGTCTTCTCGTCGCCGGCCCGCTGCAGCGACCAGACCACGTCCTCAGGCGTGAATGGCGAGCCGTCATGCCACTTCACGCCCTCGCGCACCGTCATCGCCACCTTGGTGCGGTCCTCGTTCCAGCCCCATTCGGTGAGCAGGCCGGGCGTGAAGGACAGGTCCGGCTTCTGCGGGATGAACTGGTCGAACACCGACTGGTAGAGACCCTGGATGGTCGGATTGACCGCCGAGGGCCCGGTCGTCGGGTCCCAGGACGGCAAATTGACGTTGTAGGCGATGGTCAGCTCTCCAGCCGCCCTGGCTGCCTTTGGCAGGCCGAGAGCGGTCGCGCCGATCGCCGCCGCGCCGTATCCGAGCAAGTCACGTCTGCTGATGGTCATGGTCGTTCCCCTTGGTTGTATTTCTTCGCGCGGCAGTGTCATCGTCGTTGGGTTCAGGCTCCTTGGGCAACCGCGCCTTGCCCCCTGCATCCCGGAAAGATCGTCGCACCTACCTCCCGCCTAGCTGTTCAGCGAGCATGAAGCCCGAGGCGGCGCCGGTGCCGGCGCCGGGCCATGTCGCGGCGCCGGTGAGGTAGAAGTTTGAGACCGGCGTGTTCCAGCCGGCGTAGCCACGGGCCGGGCGGAAAAGAAAATTCTGCGCCAGATGATGGCTGCCGCAGATCTGGTCGCCGCCGACGAGGTTCGGGTTCTCGCGCTCGAGATCGAGCGGCGAGAAGACGGCGCGGCCGAGGATTTTTTGGCGCAGGCCCGGCGCGTAACTCTCGATGATCTCGAGCACGCGCTCGGCATAGGCGTCCTTGATCGCGTCCCACGGACCAGGCTCGATCCTGCCGGCCGCGTCGCCGAGGACTTCGGCCGGCAGCATGCGCACCTGCACCCACAGCACATGCTTGCCTGCGGGCGCGCGGGAGGGATCGACGGCCGTCGGCTGGCCGATGACCAGCACCGGCGGGTCCGGCAAAATGCCCGCTGTCGCCTGCTGGTAGGTGCGCGACATGGCGTCGAGCGACGGCGACAGATGCACATAGGCGAACTGACGCAGCTCGGCCCCGGCGCTCCAGTCGGGCAGGTCGTCCAGCGCCAGGTGGATCATCATCGTGCCTGGCGCGTAACGGAATTTCTTCATCGTCGCGTCGAAGCCGGCATCGCCCGAACCGTCGGGCAGAAGCTTGCCCGGCAGCGCCTTCGGCGCGACGCCAGCGATGACCGCCTTGCTGGCGACATGGAAATCCCCGGACGCGAGCCGCACGCCGGTCGCCCGGCCGCCGGCGACCGTGATCTCGGCGACCTCGGCGCCGGTTGCGATCTTGCCGGCAGCCGCCGTCACCATGCCGGCAAGCGCGCGGATCATGGTGTCGGCGCCGCCCTTGCCCAGCACCATGCCGAAACTCTGGTTGGCCATCGATTCCAGATAGGGGAACACGGCGCCGCCGGCGATGTCCGGCGCGAAGTCGAGATGCATGCCCCAGGCGGCGAGCGTCGCGCGCACATGCGGCGTCTCGAAGTTTTCTTCGAGCCACGCGCGGGGCGAGGAGAGCAGCAGTCGGCCGGTGTCGAGCGCGCCGGCAACGCCCTTCTTGCGCCAGAGCTTCCAGGCCGTGCCGGCCAGCGCACGGGTGCTCATCGGCGAGCCCAGCAGCCGGAACAGATGCTCGGCTTCGCCCGGAAAGGCGGCGACAAGACGCCGCCAAGTATCGGCGTCCGCTGCGGAGAAGGCGGCCAGCCGCGCGGCGGTCTTCTCCAGGTCGTTGCTGACGCCGAACCATTTGCCGTCCGGGAAGGCGCTGGCGAAACAGTCCGCCACCGGAGCGAATTCCAGCCCCTGGTTTTTCAATTCATTTGCATATTTCCGGTGGAAGGCTGAGCCGGCGAACAGGCTCAGATTCATCGCGCCGAAATCGTGGCGGAAGCCGGGTAAGGTGAATTCGCGGGTTTGCACCGCGCCGCCGATTGCCGCACTGCGTTCAAAAACGGCTGTTTTCCAGCCTTTGCGCGCCAGATGCGCGGCGCATGCCAGACTGTTGTGGCCCGCCCCGACAAAGATGGCGTCGAACTCGCTCACGCCTCGCCCCAAAATGCTTTATGCTTAAAGATAATTGCAGATGCATATGTTTTCGTCTAGTAGGATATTAAGGGCCGCAACGAGCCTCGATCTTCATCGACAAAGAGGGAACTGAGACCATGGACACGCAAAAACTCCTCGGCGAGGTCGCCGGCCAGCTGCTTTCGGGCGCCATCCGCGTGGTCGACCTGTCGGCGCCGCTCGGGCCGAACACGCCGCTGATCAAGCTGCCGCCGGAGCTCGCCGTCGACACGCCGAAGGTCGAGATCCACGCCATCTCCAAATATGACAAGAACGGGCCGTGGTGGGCCTGGAAC
>NZ_RZOI01000288.1:0-6939 GCF_004022645.1 Mesorhizobium sp. M4A.F.Ca.ET.020.02.1.1
AACAGCCGGATCCTTGCCGAGTTGGCCTAGCAGCCAGTCGCGAAAACTGGCGACCGGCGGATGGCCGCGCTTGTCATGCGGGACAACGAGGTAATAGGCGCTGCGGCTCTGCATCGGTTGACCCGGCGCCGGCAGCAGTTGGCCGCGCTGCAATTCTGCGGCAATCAGGATTTCCGGCAGCAACGCCACGCCGAGCCCGGCCATGCAGGCCTGGGCGGCGGTGCCGAACTGCTCGAACTGCATACCGGGTCCGGTCGGCGCGCTGAGCCCCTGATGCTCAAACCATTCGGTCCAGGCGCCGGGGCGCGTCGCCATGTGCAGCAGTGGCAGGCGGCAGATGTCGGCCGGCGTGGCGATCCGTTGCCCTTTCACGAATTCGGGCGATGCCACCGGCGCCACCGTCTCGCGCACGAGCAGCGTGGAATCGGCATCCGGCCAGTCGGGCAGGCCGTAATGGATGGCGGCGTCGAGCCGTTCGCGGGCGAAGTCGAAGCGGCCGACTCGAGTGACGAAGTTGATGGTGATGTCGGGGTTGTTGGCGACGAAATCGGGGATCAGCGGCATCAGCCAGCGCGTGCCGAAGGTCGGCAAAATCGCCAGGTTAAGGATGCCCCCATGCCGATTGCTCATCAATCCAAGGGCTGCGTTGCGCAGTTGCCCGAGCGCTGATCGCACCGCCTCGGCATAGGCCTCGCCTGCCGTCGACAGCCGGACATTGCGGCTGTCGCGCTCGAACAGGCGGCGTCCGAACTGTTCTTCCAAAAGGCCAACTTGCCGGCTGATGGCGCCTTGGGTGAGATCGAGCTCACGGGCGGCGGCGGTGAAGGAGCCCAGACGCGCCACCGCCTCGAAGGCGGCAAGGGCGCTGGTGGTCGGCAAAAGGCGGCGCTGGACGTTCATGATCTATTACTAACGCTCATTGATTGGTGATGCAATTTCGTTTGATTTTTTCCAGGCGGGGGCCGATAAGCCCCGCACCTCAAGATTTTGCGCGGGAGAGACAGGCCATGGCCGCCGACAAGAACGCATTCGTCTGGGAAGATCCCTTCCTGATCGAGGACCAACTCTCCGAGGATGAGCGCATGGTGCGCGACGGTGCCGCCGCTTTCGCCGCCGACAAGCTCGCGCCTCGCATCGAGGAGGCCTATCTCGACGAGAAGACCGATCCCTCGATCTTCCGCGAGATGGGCGAGGCGGGCCTGCTCGGCATCACCATTCCCGAGGAATATGGCGGGCTCGGCGCCAACTACGTCACCTATGGGCTGGTGGCGCGGGAAGTCGAGCGCATCGATTCCGGCTACCGCTCGATGATGAGCGTGCAGTCGTCGCTGGTGATGTACCCGATCCATGCCTATGGTTCGGACGAGCAGCGCAAGAAGTACCTGCCGAAGCTCGCCTCCGGCGAATGGATCGGCTGCTTCGGCCTCACCGAGCCGGATGCCGGTTCCGACCCGGGCGGCATGAAGACGCGAGCCGAGAAGACGGCGGGCGGCTACAGGCTTTCCGGCTCGAAGATGTGGATCTCCAACGCCCCGATCGCCGACGTCTTCGTCGTCTGGGCGAAATCGGCGGCGCACGACAACCAGATCCGCGGTTTCGTGCTGGAGAAGGGAATGAAGGGGCTGTCGGCGCCGAAGATCGGTGGCAAGCTGTCGCTGCGCGCGTCAATCACCGGCGAGGTGGTGATGGATGGCGTCGAGGTCGGCGAAGACGCGCTGCTGCCCAATGTCTCGGGCCTCAAGGGGCCGTTCGGCTGTCTCAACCGGGCGCGCTACGGTATCTCCTGGGGCGCGATGGGCGCCGCTGAGGATTGCTGGCACCGGGCGCGGCAATACGGCCTGGACCGCAAGCAGTTCGGCAAGCCGCTCGCCGGCACGCAGCTCTTCCAAAAAAAGCTCGCCGACATGCAGACCGAGATCACGCTGGGCCTGCAGGGCTCGCTCAGGGTCGGGCGGCTCATGGACGAAGGCAAGATGGCGCCGGAGATGATCTCGATCGTCAAGCGCAACAATTGCGGCAAGGCGCTCGACATCGCCCGCCAGGCCCGCGACATGCACGGCGGCAACGGCATCCAGATCGGCTACCACGTCATGCGCCATGCGCAGAACCTGGAGACGGTCAACACCTATGAAGGCACGCATGACGTGCATGCGCTGATCCTCGGACGGGCGCAGACTGGTATCCAGGCGTTTTTCTAAGCCGGCAACGCTGCTTAAATTAGGTGCAGCGCAACATCTCTGCTTGGAGAATGGCCTGCATTTGTGTCAGGGTTCGGCGAAGTGAAACGCCGAACCCCGGGGCACCATGGCAATTCTGGCAGCTGTCCACCACCTGACCCACTACAAATACGACCGGCCGGTCGTGCTTGGGCCCCAGGTGATCAGGCTGCAGCCGGCGCCGCATTCGCGCACCAAGGTGCTAAGCCACTCGCTGAAGGTCGAACCGAAGAATCACTTCGTCAACCTGCAGCAGGACCCTTACGGCAACTTCCTCGCCCGCTTCGTCTTCCCTGAGCCGGTGAACGAGCTCAAGATCGAGGTCGATCTCGTCGCCGACATGACGGTCTACAATCCGTTCGATTTCTTCGTCGAGGAATCGGCCGAGAATTTTCCGTTCGAGTATCCGGAAGAAATCAGGGAAGACCTCGCCATCTACCGGACGCCGGAGCCGGCGGGGCCGCTGCTGTCGGCTTTCCTCGGAACGATCGACCGCAGCCCGAGGAACACCGTCAATTTCCTCGTCGACCTCAACGCGCGACTGCAACGCGAGATCGCCTACATCGTGCGCATGGAGACAGGTGTCTTTTCGCCGGAGGAGACGCTGGCCGCGGCCAAGGGCTCGTGCCGGGATACCAGCTGGCTCCTGGTGCAGATCCTGAGGAATCTCGGCATCGCCGCGCGCTTCGTCTCCGGCTACCTGATCCAGCTCAAGCCGGATCTCGTCTCGCTGGACGGGCCGCCCGGCACCGCTGTCGACTTCACCGACCTGCATGCCTGGTGCGAGGTCTATATTCCGGGCGCCGGCTGGATCGGCTTCGACCCGACCTCGGGCCTGCTCACCGGCGAGAGCCATGTGCCGCTGGCCGCCACTCCGCATTTCCGCAACGCCGCGCCGATTTCCGGCATGGCGAGCTTCGCTAATGTCGATTTCGGCTTCGACATGCGGGTCGACCGCATCGCCGAGCATCCACGCATCACCAAGCCGTTTTCGGACGAAAGCTGGCAGGCGCTCGACGCGCTGGGCAACAAGGTCGACGCGGCGCTCACCGCGGGCGACGTTCGCCTCACCATGGGCGGCGAGCCGACCTTCGTGTCGATCGACGATTTCGAGTCGGCGGAATGGAACACGGCGGCGGTTGGCCCGACCAAACGTGAGAAGGCTGATGCATTGATCCGCCGGCTGCGCGAACGCTTCGCGCCGGGCGGCTTCCTCCACTATGGCCAGGGCAAGTGGTATCCGGGCGAAAGCCTGCCGCGCTGGACCTTCTCGCTCTACTGGCGCACCGATGGCGAGCCGGTGTGGCGCGACCCGTCCCTGATCGCGCGCGAAAGGAGCGAGACGGACATCGGGCCGCAGCAGGCCGAAAGCCTGCTGACGGCGATCGCCGGCGAGCTCGGCATCGACAAGGCGATGGTCAGCGAGGCCTATGAGGATCCGGCCGAATGGCTGCTCAAGGAAGGCAAGCTGCCGGACAATGTCGATCCGTCCAATTCCAAGCTGGAGGACCCGGAAGAGCGCAGCCGCATGGCGCGGGTGTTCGAGCGCGGCCTGACCAAACCGTCGGGCTATGTGCTGCCGGTGCAGCGCTGGAACAGCCAGGCAGCGGGGCCGCGCTGGCGATCGGAGAAATGGAAGACCAGGCGTGGCCGGTTGTTCCTGGTTCCCGGCGATTCGCCGGTCGGCTATCGCTTGCCGCTTGGCACTCTGCCCTATGTGCCGCCGGCGCAATTCCCCTACATCGTGCCGGTCGACCCATCGGTTCCGCGTGGCCCGCTGCCGGAGCGCGCGGCCATTTTGCCGGTAGCGTCGCCGGCCGAACTGGAAGGCGCCGACGATATGGCGCGCCGCCAGCAGGCGGTGTCGTTCACCGCAGTGGTCGGCCAGCAGGACCGTGTCGAACAGCAGATCACCGAGATCGGCGGCGCGGTGCGCACCGCGCTCACCGTCGAGCCGCGCGATGGCCGACTCTGCGTGTTCATGCCGCCGGTCGAGGCGCTGGAAGATTATCTCGAACTGGTCGCGGCGGCCGAGAACGCCGCGCGCTCGATCGGACTGCCGGTGCACATCGAGGGCTACGGCCCGCCGCACGATCCGCGTCTCAACGTCATCCGCGTTGCTCCCGATCCCGGCGTCATCGAGGTCAATATCCATCCCGCCGCCAACTGGCAGGAATGCGTTGCCACGACCACGGCAATCTACGAGGAGGCGCGGCAGTCGCGACTCGGCACCGACAAGTTCATGATCGACGGCCGCCATACCGGCACCGGCGGAGGCAACCATGTCGTGGTGGGCGGCGCGACGCCGAACGACAGCCCGTTCCTGCGCCGGCCCGACCTCTTGAAGAGCCTGGTGCTGCAATGGCAGCGCCACCCGTCGCTGTCCTACCTGTTCTCGGGCCTGTTCATCGGCCCGACCAGCCAGGCGCCGCGTTTCGACGAGGCGCGCCACGACTCGCTCTACGAACTCGAAATCGCGATGGCGCAGGTGCCGCATCCCGATAAGGGCGCGGCCCCGTTGCCATGGCTGGTCGATCGGCTGTTCCGCAATCTCTTGACCGACGTCACCGGCAACACGCACCGCTCCGAAATCTGCATCGACAAATTGTTCTCGCCCGACGGCCCGACCGGCCGGCTGGGCCTCGTCGAGTTCCGCGGTTTCGAGATGCCCCCCAATGCGCGCATGAGCCTGGCGCAGCAACTGTTGGTGCGCGCTATCATCGCCCGCGCGTGGAAGAACCCGCTCGATGGCCGCTTCGTGCGCTGGGGCACCTCGCTGCACGACCGCTTCATGCTGCCGCACCATGTCTGGGCGGATTTCCTCGACGTGCTGGAGGACCTGAAGCTCAACGGCTTCGAATTCCGTCCGGAATGGTTCGCCGCGCAGCTCGAATTCCGCTTTCCCTTCTGCGGCGAGGTCCAGCATGCCGGCGTCAAGCTGGAGCTCAGGCAGGCGCTGGAACCTTGGCACGTGATGGGCGAGCAAGGCGCGATCGGCGGCACCGTGCGCTTCGTCGATTCTTCCGTCGAGCGGCTCCAGGTGAAGACGGAGGGCCTCAATCCGGAGCGTCACGCCGTCGTCTGCAACGGCCGCGTCGTACCGATGAACGTGACGGACAACAGGGAGATTGCGGTGGCGGGCGTGCGCTTCAAGGCCTGGCAGCCAGCCTCGGGCCTGCATCCGGCGCTGCCGGTCAACACGCCGCTGGTCTTCGATATCTACGACCGCTGGTCGGGCCGGGCGGTGGGCGGCTGCGTCTACCATGTCGCGCATCCCGGCGGGCGCAATTACGACACCTTCCCGGTCAATGGCAACGAGGCGGAGGCGCGGCGGTTTGCCCGCTTCGAGCCACGCGGCCACACACCGGCGGGTTACGTGCTCCACAACGAAGAAGCTTCTGAAGATTTCCCGATGACCCTTGACCTCAGGCGGCCTCCAAGACTCTGATCGACGATGGCGAAGGGGAATCAGAAGAAGATAGGCGGCAAGCCGCTGAGCCACAGTCTGCTGGAGCACTACCAGCCGATCGACGGCGTCGTCGACGAGATGGTCGACGCCTCGGGCAATCCGCGCCCGGTCTGGCGCGCCTTCATCGAGGCGCTGGAGGACCTTGGCCCTGAAAAGCTCGCCCAGCGCTTCGCCCGCGCCGACCAGTATCTGCGCGACGCCGGCGTCTATTACCGCGTCTACGACAAGGCGGGCGCCAATGAGCGCGAGTGGCCCCTGGCGCATGTCCCGCTGCTGATCGAGGAAAAGGAATGGGCCGCGATCAGCGCCGGCCTCGTGCAGCGCGCCGACCTTTTCGAGGAGATTCTGGCCGACGTCTACGGTCCGAACCGGCTGATTCAAAAGGGCATCCTGCCGGCCAGCCTGATCGCCGCCAGCCCGGAATATTTGCGGCCCGTCGCCGGCACAAGGCCGGCCAGCGGCCATTTCCTCCACATGCTGGCCTTCGAGCTTGGCCGCGGTCCGGACGGCCGCTGGTGGGTGCTGGGCGACCGCACGCAGGCGCCGTCGGGCGCGGGCTTCGCGCTGGAGAACCGTGTCGCCACCACGCGCGCGCTGTCCGACATCTATGGCGAGATGCATGTCCATCGCCTCGCCGGCTTCTTCCGCCGTTTTCGCGACGCGCTGATCGGCATGGCCAAGGACACTGGCGGGCGCGTCGCCATCCTGACGCCGGGACCGCTCAATGAGACCTATTACGAGCACGCCTATATCGCGCGCTATCTCGGCATCATGCTGCTCGAAGGCGAGGACCTGACCGTCTCCAGCGGCAAGCTGATGGTGCGCACCGTCTCGGGGTTGAAGCCGATCGGCGTGCTGTGGCGGCGGCTCGATGCCGCCTTCGCCGATCCGCTGGAACTCAGGCCGGATTCTCAGATCGGCACGCCCGGCCTGGTCGAGGCGATCCGCAGCGGCACGGTCTCGGCCGTCAATGCGCTGGGCTCGGGCCTGATGGAGACGCGGGCGCTGCTATCCTTCCTGCCGAGGATTTCCAGGGAATTGCGCGGCGAAGAATTGCTGCTGCCGAGCGTCGCCACCTGGTGGTGCGGGCAGGACAACGAGCGCGACCATGTGCTTGCCAATTTCGACCGCATGGTGGTCGGACCGGCGCTGTCGACACGGCTTGCCTTCGAGGACGACGATGCGACCAGGCTGGGATCGATGCTCTCCGATGCCGAGCGGGCCGAACTGGCGGCGCGGATCAAGGGCAGCGGC
>NZ_RZOI01000289.1:0-6929 GCF_004022645.1 Mesorhizobium sp. M4A.F.Ca.ET.020.02.1.1
CGGTCAAGGTCGATCGCGCCGACGCCTACGATCTCTACGGCTCGGCGGTCTGACGCAAAATATGCGGCAAATGAAAGGCCGCCCCGAGGGCGGCCTTTCATTTCAATGTCCGACCGTCGCTTACTGCGGCAGCTTGTCGTCGACGCCCTTGACGTAGAAATTCATGCCGAGCAGCGTACCGTCGTCTGCGACTTCGCCGTCCTTCAACCAGGGCGAGCCGTCCTGCTTGGCGATCGGCCCGGTGAAGGGGTTCCAGCCATCGGCGATCTTCTTGGTGGTCGCCTCGGCCATCGCCTTGACGTCGTCGGGCATGTTGGTGAACGGCGCAAGCTTGACGGCGCCGTCCTTGATGCCCAGCCATACATTGTCCGGCTTCCAGGTGCCGTCGATGGCAGCCTGGACGCGGCTGATGTAGTACGGCCCCCATTCGTCGGTAAGCGAGGTGAGCTGCGCGTTCGGCGCGAACTTGATCATGTCCGAGGACTGGCCGAATCCGTGCAGCTTGCGCTCCTCCGCCACCTGCAGCGCGGCGGTGGAATCGGTGTGCTGGACGATGATGTCTGCGCCCTGGTCGAACAGCGCCTTGGCGGCGTCGGCTTCCTTGCCCGGATCGAACCACGAGTTCACCCAGACGATCTTGGCCTTGAAGTTCGGGTTGACCGACTGCGCGCCGAGCATGAAGGAGTTGATGCCCATCACCACTTCGGGGATCGGGAAGGACACGATGTAGCCGGCGACGCCGGCCTTCGATTCCTTGGCGGCGATCTGGCCGAGGACGTAGCGCCCTTCATAGAAGCGCGCATTGTAGATGCCGAGATTGTCGCCGGTCTTGTAGCCAGTGGCGTGCTCGAACATCACCTTCGGGAATTTCTTGGCCACCTTCACTTCGGCATCCATGAAGCCGAAGGAGGTGCCGAAGATGAGCTTGCAGCCTTCGCGCGCCAGGCGCTCGAAGGCGCGGTCGGCGTCGGGGCCTTCCGAGACGTTCTCCAGATAAGCGGTCTCGACCTTGTCGCCGAGCGCCTTCTCCACCTCGAGGCGGCCCTGGTCGTGCTGGTAGGAATAGCCGAAGTCGCCGATCGGGCCCGTATAGACCCAGCACGCCTTGAGCTTGTCGGCGGCTTCGGCCGTTGCCGCCAGCGAAATGGCCGCGGTCGTGGTCATCAGGGCAATAAGCAATTTTTTCATCGTGTTACCTCTCTGAGTTAAGCCTTGGAGCTTCCCGTCTTTTTGTTTGTTGTCAACGATCCGGAACGAATGGCTGCCCCAAGGAAGCCGGCGTGTTCATCATCGTCAGACGCTTGTTGCGCGAGATTAGAACGAGAACCACGACGGTTGCCAGATAGGGCAGCGAAGAAAGCATCTGCGACGGTATCGGAATGCCAAAAGCCTGTGCATGAAGCTGGCCGATCCACACCGCGCCGAAGATGTAGGCGCCGGCCAGCACCCGCCACGGCCGCCAGGAGGCGAACACCACCAGCGCCAGCGCGATCCAGCCGCGCCCCGCGGTCATGTTCTCCACCCATTGCGGCGTGTACACCAGCGACAGGTGTCCGCCCGCAAGACCGGCGCAGGCGCCGCCGAAGATCACCGCCAGATAGCGGTAGCGGATGACGTGGATGCCCAGCGCATGCGCCGAAGAGTGGCTGTCGCCGATCGAGCGGAGCGTCAGACCGGTGCGGGTCCTGAACAGGAACCACGTGACGGCGGCGGTCAGCGCGATCGAGATGTAGAAGACCGGATCCTGGCCGAAGATGAGCTTGCCGACGACCGGGATCGAGCTCAGGCCGGGAATGTCGAGATTGGGCAGGCGCTGGCCGGGCTGGCCGACGAAACTCGTTCCCATCATGCCGGAGAGACCGAGGCCGAGCAATGTCAGCGACAGGCCGGTCGCCACCTGGTTGGTGGCCAGCGACAGCGTCATGACGGCAAACAGCAGCGAGAACAGCGCCCCCACGGCGATCGCGGCGAGCAGGCCGATCCAGGGCGAACCGGTGAGATAGCCGGCGCCGAAGCCGCCGACGGCGCCCATGATCATCATGCCCTCGACGCCGAGGTTGAGGACGCCGGAGCGCTCGACCACCAGTTCGCCGATTGCCGCGATGAGCAGCGGCGTCGCCGCGGTGGCGATGGTCAAAAGAATGTTGACGGTGATTTCCATCAGCGTGCCTCCTCCAGCTTGGGCGCGGCCTCGAGCTTTGGCGCGGCAAAGCCGATCAGACGAATGCGGTAGTGGATGAGCGTGTCGCAGCCGAGCACGAAGAAAAGAAGCATGCCCTGGAACACGCGCGCCACCTTGTCGGAGATGCCGAGCGCGCTCTGCACGGCCTCGCCGCCGAGATAGGTCAGCGCCAGAACAAGGCCCGCGGCGATGATGCCGAGCGGGTTGAGCCGGCCGAGGAAGGCGACGATAATGGCGGTGAAGCCATAACCAGGAGAGATCACGGGCTGCAGCTGGTTGATCGCGCCTGAGACTTCCGAGATACCGGCCAGGCCGGCAAGCGCCCCCGACAACAGGAAGGTGAAGAACACCATGCGGTTGAAGCCGAAGCCGGCGAAGCGCCCTGCCCTCGGGCTGGAGCCCAGCACGCGGACCTCGAAGCCCTTCAGCATGCGGCCCATCAGCAGCCAGATCAGCACGGCGGCGACCAGGGCGAAGACGAAGCCCCAATTGGCGCGCCCGGCGTCAGGCATCAGTTCGGGCAGGATGGCGGAGTCGCCGAACTGGATGGTCTGCGGGAAGCCATGGCCTTGCGGATCGCGCCACGGGCCCCGCACCAGCCAGTCGAGGAAGAGCTGTGCGACGTAGACCAGCATCAGGCTGGTCAGGATCTCGTTTGTGCTGAAGCGCGTCTTCAGCAGTGCCGGGATGGCGGCATAGACTGCACCGCCGAACATGCCGAGGATAAGCATCAGCGGCAGCACCAGCGGGCCTTCGAAATGGGGGAACAGCACCGGGATGATCGAGCCGAAAATGGCGCCGAAGATCAGCTGCCCCTCGGCGCCGATGTTCCAGATATTGGCCCGGTAGCAGACCGACAGGCCGACCGCGATCAGGATCAGCGGAGCGGCCTTGATCGCCAACTCGTGCAACTGCCAGACCTGGCTGATCGGCTCGATGAAATAGATCTTGAAGGCATTGAGCGGATTGACGCCGAGCAGCGCGAACAGGATGGCCCCGGCGATCATCGTCAACGCGAAGGCGATGAAGGGCGACAGCATCGAAAACAGCGCCGAGCGCTGCGGGCGTTTGACGAGTTCGAGGCGCATCATGCCGTCTCCAGCGTGTGTTCGGCGTGGCCGGGCTCGGCGCCGCCCATCAAGAGGCCGATCTTCTCGAAGGTCGCTTCGGCGATCGGTAGCGGTTTCGACAATTCGCCATTGTGCATCACCGCGATTGCATCCGAGATCTCGAACAACTCGTCGAGGTCCTGGCTGATGACCAGCACCGCCGAGCCGCTGCGTGCCAGTTCGATCAGCGCCTGGCGGATGTGGGCCGCGGCACCGGCATCGACCCCCCAGGTCGGCTGGTTGACCACCATGACGCTCGGCTTGCGGTCGAGTTCGCGGCCGACGATGAATTTCTGTAAGTTGCCGCCGGACAATGCCGCGGCTTCCGGATCGGGCGCGCTCTTGCGAACGTCCATCACCTCGATGATACGCTGGGAAGCAGCGTAGATGGCGGCGCTCTTGACCATGCCGCCAGAGCCGACAAAGGCCTTGCCGTCGGTGGCGTGGCGCGACAGTAGCAGGTTTTCCGAGAGCTTCATGCGCGGCGCGGCACCATGGCCAAGCCGCTCCTCCGGCACGAAGGCCGCGCCCATCAGCCGCCTGCCGGTGATGGTGAGGCCGCCGGCGTCCTTGCCGCGGATGCGCACCGAGCCGGCATCCGGCTGCATCGCCTCGCCGGAGACGGATTCGAAGAATTCGCCCTGGCCATTGCCGGCGACGCCGGCGATGCCGATCACCTCGCCGGCGCGCACGGTGAGGTTGATGTTCCTCAGCGGGATCGAGAACGGCGTCGCCGGCTTGCGGGTCAGCGCGCGGATCTCGAGCAGCGCCGGCGCCATCTCGATGCCTTCGGCCGGCGCGCGCACCACCGCCTTGACCTCGGTGCCAACCATCATGCGGGCGAGCGAGGCGGCGGTCTCCTGGCGCGGGTTGCAATGGCCGACCACCTTGCCGTGGCGCAGCACCGTGGCGCGGTCGCAGATACGTTTGACCTCTTCCAGCCGGTGCGAGATGTAGAGGATCGACTTGCCTTCCGAGCGCAGCCTTTCCAGCGTCTCGAACAGCTTGTCGGCTTCCTGCGGCGTCAGCACCGATGTCGGTTCGTCGAGGATGATCAGCTGCGGTGTCTGCAGCAGGCAGCGGATGATCTCGATGCGCTGGCGTTCGCCGACCGAGAGGTCGCCGACCAGCGATTCAGGATCGAGCGGCAGGCCGTAGCTGTAGGAGAGCGCCCTCGCCTTGGCGGCGATGCTGCTGATCGGCGAGCCGTCATCCAGCGACAGCGCGATGTTCTCCGCCGCGGTCAACGCCTCGAAGAGCGAGAAATGCTGGAACACCATGCCGATGCCGAGCTTCTTGGCGGCGCCCGGGTTGGTGATCCGGACTGGCTGGCCGTCCCAGAAGATCTCACCCGAATTCGGCTCCAGCGAACCGAATAGCATCTTGACCAGCGTCGACTTGCCAGCGCCGTTCTCGCCGAGCAGGGCGTGGATCTCGCCCTTGGCGATGTTGAGGTCGATATGGTTACACGCCGTCAGCGTGCCGAAAATCTTGGTCAGCCCACGAACTTCAAGCAGATTCGCGCTGTCGTGATTTGCACTCACAGTGCCTCCCATCTGGTTGCCAGATATGTTCTGTGTTCCCGCAAGCATCGTATGCGCTGCCGGCTGTTGGCGGAAAGCGGCACGCGACTTGAAAGAGCTTCAAGAATTTCAGCGGAAACTCAAGCGGTAAAAAAGTACCTTGCAAAGCCGGTGAAAGTGGATGGCCGGCTTTGCCAACTATCAATGCTTTCCACCGCGGCAAGCCGCCAGGAACGGCGGCATCAGGGGATCAGAACGGTGGTGCCTGTCGTGCGCCTTCCCTCGAGATCGGAGTGTGCCTTGCCGGCGTCCTTCAACTGGTAGCGCTGGTTGATCTTGATCTCGACCGCACCGCTCTGCACGACGCCGAACAGGGCCTCGGCCGACGCCACGAGGTCTTCGCGCCTGGCGTTGTAGACGAACAGCGTCGGCCTTGTGGCGTATAGCGAGCCCTTCTGCGCCAGGAGCGACATAGAGAAGGGCGGGATCGGCCCGGAGGACTGGCCGAAGCTGACGAACATGCCGAGCGGCTTCAGGCAGTCGAGCGAAGCGGGGAACGTATCGTTGCCGACGGAATCGTAGACGACATCGCACTTTTTGCCGCCGGTTATGGCGGCGACACCGGCGACGAAATCGTGCTCCTTGTAGTTGATGACATGGTCGAAGCCGTGCGCCTTGGCGAGCTCGATCTTGTCCGCGGAGCTTGCCGTGCCGATGACCGTGGCGCCGAGATGCTTGGCCCACTGTCCGAGGATCAGGCCGACGCCGCCGGCCGCCGCATGGAACAGGATAGTGTCGCCCGCCTTCACCTTGAAGGTGCGGCGCAAAAGATACTCGGCCGTCATGCCTTTCAGCATCATCCCCGCCGCCTGCTCGTCGCCGATGCCATCGGGCACCTTCACCACACGGTCGGCGGCGATGACCCGCTGCTCGGCATAGGCGCCGACATTGACGGCATAGGCGATGCGGTCGCCGGCCTTCAGCCAGTCGACGTCGGCGCCGACCGACAGCACCACGCCGGCCGCCTCGCCGCCGGGGATCAGCGGAAAGCCGCCGGGCGGAGGATAGAGGCCCGAGCGATGATAGACATCGATGAAATTGAGGCCGATCGCGGTGTGCCTGATCAGGACCTGCCCGGCCCCGGGCTGGCCCGGATCGGCATCCTCATAGGTCAGTACTTCCGGGCCGCCATGGGCGTGGATGCGGATCGCTTTGGGCATTGGGCAGTCTCTCTTGGGATCAAGCCGTCTTGGGAACCGGCTTTCGCAGGAATCAGTCTTTTCCGGCGCCCGGCTTGGCGCCGAGCTTTGGAAAGACCTGCATGATACCGCCGATGCAGGCGAGGTAAAGTCCGGTCACGGTGATACCGACCTTGGTGAAGACGCTGACCTGCTCGCCCAGCACGCCGATCTGGTCGTAGAAGGCGGCGAGTGCCGCCTGCGCCAGTGCCAGCGCACCGAAGGCACACCACAGCAGCGTCATGCCGAGATTGACCGGCCTCAGCCGCACCACGCGAACCGGATGAATGAAGTTGATCGGCACGAAGGTGAGGATGCCGGCGACCACCACCACGGCGAAGGAAACCCATTGCCCCGGCTCGATGACGAAGAGCGTGAACACCACCATGTTCCAGACGACCGGGAAGCCCTTGAAGAAATTCTCCTTCGTCTTCATGCCGGTGTCGGCATAGTAGATCGCGCTGGAGACCACGATGATCGCCGCCGACAGGAACGACAGCTTTTCGCCCATGAAGCCGCGCTGATAGAGCGCGAAGGCCGGGATGAGCACATAGGTCACGTAGTCGATGATGTTGTCGAGAAGTTCGCCCGACCATGTCGGCAGAATCTCCTTGACCTCAAGTTTCCTGGCGATCGGACCATCGATGCCGTCGACGAACAGCGCCAGCCCCAGCCACCAGAACATCGCCGTCCAGCGTTGCTCGCTCGCCGCGACCAGCGACAGGAAGGCCAGGAACGAGCCGGAAGCAGTCAGAAGGTGAACCGAGAACGCACGCGCCTGCGGCCACGTCACCTTCTTCTTCGGTCGCGGAATCCGGTCGGCGATTTTCTTGGCGGCTTTCCTCGCCGCAGTGTTCTTGCTCACGGGCCCCGCCAG
>NZ_RZOI01000028.1:0-20116 GCF_004022645.1 Mesorhizobium sp. M4A.F.Ca.ET.020.02.1.1
CGACCCGCCCGCATTGCGATGCCGTCGATCTCGAGCTCGATCACATCAGCGTCTCGAGCCGGCTCCCGCTTTCTTGGCTGTGGCCGATGCTTCGCCGCAGGCTTCGGAGGCGCTGCCGTCACCACCGCCGGCACGAACATGGATTCCGATATCGCTGCCTCCCCCATCGACCGGCGAGCAGCCCGACGCCAGGTGAACAATTGCTGCGGGGAAAGCCCACACCGGCGTGCCACAGCACAAACCGTCTCGCCCGCCTCGTAGCTCTCCGTCACTATCCGGGCCTTCTCCTCCGGCGGCACTCACGCCGCCGACCCGAACCAGTGAAGATCTCCAGCCGACGGACCGGCTCCTCGTCCTTGGACTTAAGCGTAAACTCTGAAATCGTCATATGTCGAAGCCCTCAAAGGCCTCGAACATCGTCCCTTACATCCACGCGCGAAAGGTGCCGCCGGGACAGCGCTCTGATGTCCGCTGTCAAGGTTTGGAACGTGGGGGTCCGGCCGATCGAGAGGTCGGCTGTTCATTCTGATGATCGCGCATGGGTGGAGGCGGAACTGAAGGACGTCGGTGATCAAGCTCTGATGCGCGGATTGGTTACCGCATTCCCGATTGTGCGTCCGGGGCTGTTCCTATCTTACTGCGGGCGTCGGTCGATTTGCCGGCCACAAAGCGTCTGACGGGCATTCCCCTGCCGTGGTCCCGCCCCCGCCCATGAGCGAAGGATGTGTGTCGCGTGCAGCGACTAGATTAGGTTGCGTGCGCCTCCCTGGCAACAGCCCACATGAAGCCTACCAGTTCGCGGGCTATCGCCGTGCAGACCACTGTCGTCTTCTTGCCTCGTCCGCTTAACATGCGATAGCGGGCCGTCAGTCGCGCCTGCGCCTTCCAGGCGATCTCTCTCACCCCTGGCGGCGCCTGCTCCAGACGATACAGCTTCTTCGTGCCGACTTTCGGCGCATGCCTATAGGTCCATGCGCTTTCGACCAGCATATGACGAACGCGGCCATTCCCTGCCTTGGTGATACTGCCCCGTCTGACTGTCTCTCCGGTCGACCGCTCACCAGGAACAAGGCCGAGATAGCCCATGAGCTGGCGCGGGCTTTCGAAACGGCGCACGTCGCCAATCTCGGTAGCAAACGTCACGGCAACGATCAGATCCACACCACGTAATGTCTGCAGCGCCCGCACGATCGGCGCCAGCGACCAGGCTGGAACGAACTCCTCGATCACACGCTCAAGCCGCTCGGCCCGCTCTTTCGAGATGCGAACCGCCTCGACCATCTCCTGGAGCGCGATCTGATGTGCGGGATGATCGAACTGCTCCGCCTGCAGCCAGCAGAGATAGCGCATCGTCCAGCCCTTTTTGCGCGGAAAGATACGTCCGTGCTTGAGCATGAAGGCGCTCACATGCTGCCGGTGGACCCGAAGTGTCTCAACTGCGGCCGCCCGGGCGCGGACGAGATCCCGCATGGCTTCGTGGTCTTCATCGGAGACCCATACCGCCGTCAGTTCGCCAGCGCGCAGCAACCTGGCCAATCCGAGGGCATCCCGGCGGTTTGTCTTCACCCGATCGCTGGGCTTCCTCGGAATGAGCGACGGAGCGACTACGGTGCATTCGTGACCCAGCGAACGGATCAGCCGATAGAAACCATAGCCGGTCGGGCCGGCCTCGTAGCAGAAATGGACTCGATCGAACCTGGTGGCAATCCGCTGGATAACTCGGCGCATGCTCTCATCCGAGGCGTCGACCTCGCCGAAGAAGCGAACTTCTCACTCTCGCCCGGCATCCGCAACCGCGATGGCGTTCCTCAGCTTTGCGACATCGATTCCGACAAATGCTTCCCTATAATCTGCCACGGCTCGTCCTCCTGTGATGAGGATCGGCTCGGCCCGCCCGAGCAACCCTCGGACGCGCAGTGTAGGGCGAGCCACCTCACCGGCAGAAGCGGTGACATACGGTCTTACCTACGAGATTGACCGTTACATCCTGCAAAAAACGAAGAGGAGGGAAGGTCGATCCGCGAGTTGCAGTGGCCATCGTGATGCAGGAAACCACTCCTATCTGCGGGGCGAAAGAGGGATTTATGCAGATGAGGCTGAAATACGCAGCAACCAACCAGCAATTACTGAATATAATAGAATAAACCAAATCCTGGGAGGAGATGGACGCGTCGCAAGTTTTATGGGCGTCAAGACGATGCCGTGAGAGTGCCGCGCATCTGGATTTATGAGTCAAATGCGCAATAGCAGCTTAGGTTCGCTTGCGCCTTGGCGATCCGTAAGCCCGGCAAGCCGGACTTCACAAAAGAGGAGGAACAATCGTGACACGAAATGCTAAATCGCTTGACGCTCTGCGTGCCGCCCTCACGCCTGTCGAAAACCATTTGATTGACGGCTACGTGGATGGCCGCGTGAGTCGGCGTGAGTTCTTGCGGCACGGCAGCTTGCTTGGCCTATCGCTTCCATTTCTTGGGCAGGCTACACTGTCGGCTGGCTTTAGCACTGCGCCGTCAATAGCCAGGGCCGAAGTCAAACCCGGTGCGACAATTCGGGTCGCGACTGATATGCCGAAGACAGCGATCGATCCCGTTCAGATGGGCAGTGCTGGTGTGTTGCTGTTTCAGCAGGTTGGTGAATGGCTCTGCACTGTCGGCACGGATCTGGCGCTGAGACCCGGTCTCGCCACAGCTTGGAAACCCAATCAGGATGGTTCGATCTGGACTTTCACGCTGCGCAAGGGTGTCAAGTTCCATTCTGGCGGCGAGATGAAGGCCGATGACGTCGTCGCAACTTTCAATCGGCTGGCCGATCCGAAGAACGGCTCGAACGCCCTCGCTGTATTCCAGGGCGTCCTGCAGAACGGCGGCACCCGTAAGGTGGACGACTACACCGTAGAGTTCCATCTCGATGGTCCGAACGGCAACTTCCCGTATTTTGTATCGTCCGACAACTACAACTCCATCATCCTACCATCAAGCTATTCCGGGGATTACGAGAAGACATGGGATGGCACCGGCCCATTCAAGATTGATAAGTACACTCAGGGCGTCAGTGCGAATTTCGTGCGCAATGATAATTATTGGGGGCCGAAAGCGCTGCCGGCGAGGACAGAGTTCATCTTGTTCCAAGATATCCAGCCGCAAATCCTCGCGCTGCAGGCTGGACAGGTTGATATTATCCCAGTGGTTTCCGCGTTCTCCGGTGCGACACTGCTGACCGATCCGAGTATCGATATCCTCAGTTTCGCATCTGCTGCGCATGAGGCGGTCCAAATGCGTTGCGACATGGGTCCCTTCAAGGACCCGCGTATCCGCCAGGCAGTGGCGTTGTGTTTGGACCGTGATAAGCTCGTGAAAGGCCTTATGAAAGGCCGAGCGGTGGTCGGCAACGACAGCCCCTTCGCCCCGCTCTATCCCTCGACCGACCCGACGGTGCCGCAACGCAAGCAGGACATCCCCCGGGCCAGAGAACTGATGAAAGCGGCAGGAGTGGAGAAGGGCCTCCAGGTGACGCTGACCACCGAGCAGTTCGCCGAAATCCCGGCCTATGCCCAGCTCATCCAGAGTTGGGTAAAGGAGATCGGCATTGACCTCAATCTTAAGATCATGGACCAGAGCGCCTTTTACGGGGATGCCGTCCCCGGTAAATCCGACTGGTTCGACGCGCCGATCAAGATAGCTGACTACGGTCATCGTGGTGTGCCTAACGCCTATCTCCAATTTGTGACGAGCGACGCCGCCTGGAACGCGTCGTATTTCAAGAACCAGGAATATGACATGCTGGTCAAGAGCTACCTCGCCGCGTTCGAACTGGAGGCACAAAGGGCGGCTGCAGGCAAGATCCAGCGATTGCTGCTCGAAGAGACGCCGCAGATCTTCGGTTATTTCTACGACACCTTGACCGCGACAAAAAAGGGCGTAGCTGGCGTGCAGGCAACAAGCTTAAATCTGTTTCTGCAAACTGCCGGAAAGGCATAACTCCGCCTCTGTAGATCCGCGTGATGCTCTCTGCTGAAACGGATTCCTTGAGGCTTGCAGTGGCGGGCGGAACTGTGGAGGTCACCAGGACGGCCGGCGAGCAGCTCGACCTCGATGTGTAGCTCGCGGCGCTCGCTCTCGATTCGCCCAGCCCTATGCCGCGATCGACGTTGGGGCGCTCTGTCCGGTTCCGCGCAGGTGTCGCGCGACGGTGCCGGCCAGGCGAGGAACTGGTCAAAAGGAAAATCCTATGAAAGGCTTGCTTGCTCGCCGCTGTGCCTATTCCTTAATAACGCTCGTTGTGCTGAGTGTGCTCGTGTTTTTTCTGGGGCAGATTCTACCTGGCAATGTCGGCCGAACAATCCTAGGCCCCTTAGCCTCCCAGGAGGCAGTGGATGTGCTGAATCACGAGCTTGGCGTCGATCGACCGCTCTTAGTGCAGTACGGCTCCTGGATGTGGAATTTTCTTCAGGGCGATATGGGCCAGTCCTACCTCTATCGCGCCCCCGTCGCCCCTTTCGTAATTCAAGCGCTGGGCCATTCGCTCAAGCTTGCGGTGGTAGTCTTCCTGCTCGTGGTGCCACTCGGCATCTTGGGTGGTGTCGTGGCTGCCCTGAATGTGAACCGGCCTCTTGACCGCATCATCAGCCTCGGAGGCTTGTCGGCGACGGTGGTGCCCGAGTTCGTCAGCGGCATCGTGCTGATCCTGATCTTCGGCATCTGGCTGCGCTGGTTCCCGATCTCCGCTGCGTGGCCGGATGGCGCGGGACCCTTGATGCAGCTCTACCACTTGATCTTGCCCGCAATGCCGCTCGTGCTCGTCCTATTCGGCTATATTGCTCGCATGACACGGGCGGGCATGATCGAGGCACTCGACTCCGACTATACCCGCACTGCCGTCCTGAAAGGCCTGCATTGGCGCCAGGTCGTGTGGCGGCACGTGCTGAGGAATGCGCTGCTGCCGACGATAACGGTCATTGCCAGCCAGACGGGTTACCTTATAGGCGGCCTTGTGGTTGTGGAGACGTTGTTCCGCTACCAGGGGATTGGATCGCTGATCTTCAACGCGGCCAAGAGCAAGGATTTCCCGACGCTACAGGCGTGCGTGCTAATTGTCGGCATCACCTATGCCGTGGCGACATTGCTCGCCGATCTGCTCTATTCCCTCCTCAATCCGCGCATCCGGATGGAGGACGGCCAATGACTGATGTTGCCGCCGCTACGCCCAGGGGCCGGCCCCAAGAGGTCTTCGCAGCGCTGTCCCAATCGGGCTCCTTCCTGGCCGGGATGGCCGTCCTGCTTTTCTGGGTGTTCTGCGCTCTTCTCGGCCTACACGTCGTGCCTTACGACCCTCGGGCTGATGACATCCTGAACGCGCTCGGGCCGCCTTCGGCAGAACACTGGTTCGGGACCGATCAACTCGGCCGCGACGTCTTTTCCCGCGTCATCGTCGGCTCGCGCGACCTTCTCATCGTCGCGCCCCTCGCGACGATCCTGGCGACCGTCGTGGGCACCGTGCTCGGCCTTCTCATCGGCTACTTCCGAGGCATCGTAGATGACGTCATCTCGCGTCTGATCGAGGCCCAGATGGCGATCCCGGGGATCATCATCGCGCTCCTGGCGATTGTTGCGCTCGGCACGTCCGAGACGATGGTGATCATCGTCATCGGCCTGTCCTTCGGCCCAGTCATCGCCCGCACCGTCCGCTCTGCAGTATTGTCTGAGCGGGAGCTCGACTACGTCGCCGCCGCCAAGCTCCGCCGCGAGAATGCCATCCATATCATGTTCGTCGAAATCCTGCCAAATATACTCCCGCCCATCCTCGTTGAATCCTCAGTGCGCCTCGGTTATGCAATCTTCGCCGTCGCCAGCCTGAGCTTTATCGGCTTCGGCCTGCAGCCACCCTCGCCAGATTGGGGGCTGTCGATCGCGACTAACTACTCGATGATCAGCGGCGGGTATTGGTGGACGGTGGTGTTTGACGCCCTGGCGATCGCCAGCCTCGTGATCGGAGTTAATTTGACAGCCGATGGGTTGCACGGAGCGCTCGATGACTGAGCCGGCGCTATTCCTAGACCGACTCTCGGTCGCCTACCGCAGCGGCGGGCGCAACCGAGCGGTGCTGCGCGACGTAAGCTTGGAGATCGCCCGTGGCGAGGCATACGGGCTGGTTGGTGAGTCGGGCTGCGGCAAGTCCACCGTGGCGCTTACAGCGGTGCGCTATCTGCCGCGGAATGGGAGGATCACCGGCGGGTCGGTTATGCTCGACGGAACGGATGTGATGCGGCTTGGGCCCGAGCCGCTTAGGGAACTGCGGGCAAAAACGGTCTCGATGGTTTATCAAGACCCTGGCAAAGCGCTGAACCCTTCGCTGAAAGTCGGACGGCAGTTGGTTGAGGTGTTCGAAGTGATAAGCGTGCCGCCCGCCGAGCGCGAAGCTCGTGCGCTCGAGATGTTGAAAAAGGTGCGGATCGCCGATCCCGCCTCGGTCATGCAGCGCTTTCCCCATCAGCTTTCGGGCGGGATGCAGCAGCGGGTCGCGATCGCCATGGCACTGGCAAGCGATCCGACTATGCTGATCCTCGACGAGCCCACCACCGGCCTTGACGCCACAGTGGAGGCCGAGGTCCTCGAACTCATCAGCGATCTCCGGCGCGAGCTGGGCACCTCGATCCTGTTCATCAGTCACAACCTCGCCATTGTGGCTAAGATGTGCGACCGCGTCGGCGTCCTTTATGCGGGAACGCTGGTGGAAGAAGGGCCAGCGCGAGAGATCTTGATCTCACCGCGCCATCCCTACACTGTGGCGCTTCTGCGGTGCCTACCGCGGGGCGGGCAGCAAAAGGACCACGGACGGCTTGATACCATTCCGGGCTTCTTGCCCACTCCTGGCGCGCTGATGTCCGGTTGTCCCTTCGCCGAGCGCTGCGCGCTCGCCGATGACCAATGCCGAACGAAAATTCCGGAGCTGCGGGGTGTTGGCGGTCGGCTTGTGCGCTGCCATTACCCGGAACGGGCGGCTCACCTTCCGCGCAGCACGCCCGCCGACGTGGTGGTACAGAAGCCGGCAGCGGGGGCCGCGCCGGTACTCCGGGTTAGCAATCTCTCGAAGAGTTTCGGCCAGGGCAGCCATGCGATCCGTGCGGTAGCGGATGTCTCGCTCAGCCTGCAGCCGGGGGAAACACTCGGTCTGGTCGGCGAATCCGGCTCCGGAAAGACCACGTTGGCTCGAATGCTTCTGGGGCTGGTACCACCCGATCCTGGCGGGGTCATCGAGCTTGACGGCAAGCCCATTGCTGCCAGTCTCGACCGGCGCCGGGACGAAGAGGTGAAAGCGGTACAAATTATTTTCCAAAACCCGGATTCGGCGTTGAACCGCTCCCATTCCGTCGCCCGCATCATTGGCCGCGCTTTGCGCAAGCTTGGGGGCTTTCGTGGCCCCGAGCTGTCAGGCCGTCTCAACGCCCTCATAGCGGCGGTCCGCCTAACTCCTAAGCATTTAGCTCTGCGTCCGCGCCAGCTTTCCGGCGGGCTCAAGCAGCGCGTTGCGATCGCGCGAAGCTTCGCCGGCGACCCTCGCGTCGTGGTCTGCGATGAACCCACCTCGTCGCTCGACGTTTCGGTTCAGGCCGCGATCCTGAATCTTCTCGCCGAGCTTCAGGCCGCTCAAGCTGTCAGCTACGTCTTCATCTCTCACGATCTTGGCGTCGTGCGCTATCTCTCCGATCGGATTGCCGTGCTTTACCTTGGGCGAATCATGGAGGTGGGGCCATCGGAGCGCGTATTCGAAGGACCAAACCACCCCTACACCGAGGCGCTCCTTTCCGCGGTCCCCAACCTCGACGGCAACCAGAACTCCCGCATTCGGCTTTCCGGGGAAATTCCGTCTGCGGCCAATCCGCCTCCCGGGTGCGTCTTCCAAAACCGATGCCCACGCAAGCTTGGCGCGGTCTGCGAGACAACCGAGCCGCCGCTGACTGAAGCGGAACCCGGTCATATCATCCGTTGCCATATTCGGGCAGAAGAGCTCGAGTGCTTGCAACGGAAATCAAAGCCAATGCGAACTCACGTTAAACCTTTGTCTGGACCCGCTCAAATCGATTTAGCGGCGACCATGCCAGCCATCGATCTGAGCTGATTGGCCAAGGAATAACTGAGATGAGATTGAGTGAATACGTCGAGCATGACGCGACCGGTTTGGCGTCTCTCGTGAGAGCGGGCGAAGTGACGCCCTTGGAATTGACGCGCCTGGCCCGCGAGGCGCACGATGAGGTCAACCAGCGCATCAATGCGGTCATCGAATTCTATGAGGATGCTGAGACTGTTGCGGGTGCGGACGGGGGGCTCTTTGATGGCGTGCCCTTCCTTCGCAAGGACTTGGGAGCGACTGAAGCTGGCCGCCTTCAGGAAATGGGAAGCCGACTATGCAGGGCTTATCGGCCTGAGACGGAGAGCTACTTCTTTCGTCGGGCGCGGGCCGCCGGTCTCCGAACGCTAGGAAGAACAACAACCACGGAGTTCGGCGAATCTGGAATGAGCGAGTCTATCCTCAATGGTGTCACCGGCAATCCATGGGATCTCGAGCGCTCCGCAGGCGGCTCATCCTCCGGCGCAGCAGCGGCGGTGGCTGCGGGTATTACTCCTATAGCGCATGGGGGCGACGGTGGCGGATCAATTCGCATTCCTGCGGCGTGGTGTGGTCTTGTCGGATTGAATCCCTCGCGCGGGCGCGTTTCGGGCGGCCCGAACAATCAGGATAGCTCATTTGGCTTTTCGCGCCAGTTCGTTCTGTGCCGAACCGTGCGCGACATGGCGGCTGCTTTAGATGTCTTTGCCGGCCCTCATCCCGGCGATCCCTTCATTATCGTCCAGCCGACCCGACCCTATGTCGAGGAACTTTCGCAGCCCACCGGCACTCTCAGGGTGGGGGTTGCGATGACTGCATGGGGAGCGGCCAAGGTCGAGCCAGAGATATTACAGGCGGTCGAGAGCACGGCTGCGCTTCTCGATGAGATTGGGCATTCGGTGACGGACATTCCGCCACCATACGAGTCCGCCGAGTTTTTTAGAATAGTTCTGGATCCTGCCAGAGGGAGGCTCAGCGTCGCTTGGCTTGAAAAGTTTGCCCGAGCCATGGGGCGGCAAATTGATTCGAACACCTTAGAGCCGTTTAGTCTCAAGGCTTATGAACATGACCGGAAGTCTCAAGCGGGTTCTTTGGGAGACATGCTTGAAGCATTGCGGAGTTTTCGATTCCGCGTGGGCGAAGCGATCCATCCCTTTGACATTCTCCTGACTCCCACGATGCCAACAGTGGCACTGCCGCATGATAGCATTTATCGCCCCACCAGCCCGACGCTCTCCATAGAACAATTCACAGAGTGCTGTGACGCGCTTTATCCGTACCTGCACGTCTTCAATGCCACCGGACATCCATCGGTGTCGCTGCCTTTGGCACAGAGTGCCAGCGGGCTGCCAATCGGCCTTCAACTCGTGGGCCGCTTTGGCGATGAGGCCACGTTGGTCCGTATCGCACGCGATCTGGAGGAAGCCAGACCTTGGTATGAGCGGCGGCCAAGTGTCAGAGCAGGCGCGACCTGAAGCCGTCGCTTGAGGGCCATTGGCGCTGAATATTGAGCAATCCTGGCGTGCAATACTCTTGACCGTCTTGCGAGTTGCACGGGAGTCTTTGCAGTATCGCGCAGTCCCAGTTCGTCACCGGTGGTCACGCGAATTCAGCGTGCCATCGGCGACATCAGGAAACCGTCCTCAGAATATAATGAACTACGCAACCGTGCACCTTGCTCGGCAGTATAGTGCATGTGATACTCGCGTTTCACTGCGAGCGGCAAGTTATAGCCAAATTTCGAGGCGACATGGTCCGACCAGGGCCTAACGACGCGACCACAACTGACCGCGCTCTGATCGGGCCGCTACGAGTGTTCACACGCCATTGCAGCTCAAGAAAACCAGCCTTTTCACCGACACTGACGTGCGCGCGCGCTTTCGTGATGAATTGATAGAAATCGACGAAGGCACGCCGCAATTGCAGCTGTCGCGAAGCAGTGAAACACGCTTCTGCAATCGGTGCCATCGTTCCATTAATCGCTCGAGGATTTTCCCATGACCATTCAACGCATCAAGTCAGGCGCCGCAGTCGTCCATAGCGACACCGCCTGTCTCGCTGGCCAGGTCACCAGGAATACAGCTGGCGGGAGCGTCGCCGAGCAGACCAAAGACATACGATCGATCATAGATACACTGCTGGCGGAGGCCGGCACCGATAAGACCAAGCTGCTCATGCCAAATATTTGGCTGACGGCCATTTCCACGTTCGCGGAGCTGAATGCGGCTTGGGATGCTTGGGTTGCTGCAGGGCAAGCACCCGCCCGTGCCACGGTCGAAGCCAAGCTTGCCGAGACGAGTATAAGGTTGAAATCGCAGTTCTCGCCGCGAAGTACGTCACCTCCTACAGGGTTTCGCTGCAAGCAGGACACCTGCACATTCCACGCCCACCTCGCCGGCAAGCTGCGCAGCTTGCAAATTACGCACCCATTCGCTCAGGACGGGTTAGTGTGGCCAAACAGAAAAATTCGGGAGGACGCAATCTGTGCTACAGCCGCCGTTTGCGCGGGGCAGCGAGCAGCGAAATTGCGTACTGGACGACGGTTAGCAGATGACGCTGATACCGCAAGTTGCGGCTCTCCGATTGGGCGGAAAGGGTCAATGAGGGTTTGAGCTGTTCAGTCCGTGCGGGCAATCATGTTTATCACAGTTGGCCCGCCTAACGCCGATCATCGTTGAGCTAAACAAACACGCATATCGAAAAGGACTCAGTTGTGGAAAGCAAGGGACCGATTGTTGTTATAAGCCATGCGTCGGCAAAGACTTATGCCGAACTCATTAAAGGCCGTTTTCCGGACCTGCGCGTTGTGCAAGCGCCAGACGCCTCCAGCCTCGAGAAACATATTGGCGAGGCGGAAGTACTGCTCACATTCCGGTTTCCGGTCGAGGTATTCGACAGGGCTTCGAAGCTTCGCTGGATCCAATTCACCGGCGCGGGTGTCGACTCCCTGTTTTCTATCCGAGATCGTATTAGCCACATCACTGTAACCAACGCTCGCGGTATCCATGGCGAGGTTATCACAGACTATGTCATGGCCGCGGTGACCATGCTGCACTGGAATTTCCGCAGCCTGTTGGGTGACCAGGTCAATAAGCGCTGGAATCCACGAACCGTTTCGCCCCTTGCGGAGAAAACAATAGGCGTGGTCGGCTTAGGGTCCATCGGCGCAGTAATCGCCCGCCGAGCCAAGAGCGCTGGCATGACAGTTCTTGGCTCGAAGCGAGATGTTACTGTGAACGCCGATGGCGTGGACGAACTGTTCGGGCGTGATGCTATGGCCGACATGTTGCCACGTTGCGACTTCGTCGTTCTTGCCCTGCCTGCAACGTCCGAAACTGTAGGCTTCTTTGGACCCGACGAGATTGCCTGCATGCGCCCTGACGCATACCTCATTAACATCGCGAGAGGCAGCGTTGTTGTCGAAGCGGAGTTGATTAAAGCATTGCAGACAGGGGCCATTGCAGGCGCTATGCTTGACGTCTTCGAGCAGGAGCCGCTGCCTCCAACAAATCCGCTCTGGACGATGCCGAACGTGATGGTCACACCTCATATGGCGGGCAATCCGGCTAATTACGAGAGGCGGGCATTCTCGGTATTTGCGGAGAACCTGACGCGGCTACTGGAGGGCCATGAATTGAAGAATATCGTTGATCTCGAACGCGGATATTAAGGTCAACCCGCGCCCTGGCCTAGCAGGCCGTTGAAAAAGCGCCTGCCGCGGCGTTGGGAGCGTGATTCACTAGCTCCAACGAGGTTCGGAGGGGCAAGCTTGCGCGGCGGTGACAACCGGAGTGGTGAGCTTTTCAGCTACGTTGACCTTGAGGCGCGGGTTCGGCGCGATCATCGGTTGCGCGCCATCCGGGTTATCGTGAATGAGGGGCTGGCTGCTTTGGAGCACGACTTCGTGGCGCTGTATTCGCCGATCGGGCGGCCGTCGATCCCGCGGAGAAGCTACTGCGGCGATGTTGCTGCAGGCGTTCTACTCGACCCGCTCGGAGCGGCTGCTGATGGAGCGTCTGGAGTATGATCTTCTCTTCCGCTGGTTCGCGGGCATCGGCCTTGATGACGCGGCGTGGGACCATTCGGTGTTCTCGAAGAATCGCGATCGGCTGCTGGCGGGCGACATCGCGGCGAAGTTCCTGGCTGCGGTACTGGCGCAGCCCAAAGTTAAGGAAGCTTCTGTCGACGGATCACTTCTCGGTGATGGCACGCTGGTCGAGGCTTGGGCCTCCATGAAGGGTGTCAAGCCGAAGGATGGCTCGGGCGAGCCGCGGGCCGAAGGCGGCGTGCGCAATGCCGAAGCGATCTTCCACGGCCAGAAGCGGTCGAACCCGCGCATCCGGATCGGTGGTCGAGGTCTCTACCGCAAGGGGCAAGGCAAGGAGACGAAGCTGTGCTTCATCGGGCACGGGCTCATGGAGAACCGCCAAGGCCCGCTCGTCGATGCCTGCCTGACGCTGGCGGACGGACATGCCGAACGGGTGGCGGGGCTGCACCTGATCGAACCTCGTGCCGACCGGCCGCAGGCGATAACGCTCGGCGCCGACAAGGCCTACGACAGCGAGGACTTCGTCGACGAGTTGCGCTCGATGTACGTGACGCCGCATGTGGCGCAGAACCCCAGAGGCCGCAGTTCGGCGATTCTCGGCCGCACGACGCGACACAGCGGCTATGCCGTCAGCCAGCGTACCGGGAAGCGCATCGAGGAGGCGTTCGGGCGGATCAAGGCGGTCGCCGGGCAGAAGAAAACTAGGTTCCGCGGCCGCGATCGCGTCGGATGGGCCTTCACCTTCGCGGCGGCCGACTACAATCTGGTGCGGCTGCCCAAGCTCTTGGCGGTGTCGACATGAGTGCGCCTGCAGCCCGCCAGTTGACCGGCCGCTGGCGCATAGTCGAGGCCGATTTGCGGACCGCGGCTACCTCAGACTCGCGCCGTCCGCCATCTTAAAGGCCGAACGTCGTCATTCTTCAACAGCCTGCTAGGTCTCGAGCTTCACCCAAGTCACCATCGGAGTCGCCAGGACTCAAGGTCGGGTTTCTTGGATGCCACGGCGTAGCGACTGCCCCTTTCATTCCACCATCGAAAATTGAATAAGATAGTCATAAAAGTGAAGCCTCAGGGGCGCGTTAAAAACAATGCATGACTGCAAACCGCACTCCAGGGCGATGAACCGATGGCTGAAGTCTCTTGAGGTGGAAGTTCCCCCGCGTGTAAGTCGAGGACACGCTCGTCCAGTTGCTTGTTTGCGGTCGTGAGGCGATGATTGACTTGACCGGATCGACATGGTTGACGATAGGCTTCAATGTAAATAGTCCTGCAGTATTGATTGAGATCGACACAGCGCTGGCGCGCATTTTCGTGAACCGTGCACGGATCATTTGCACCGTTCTCGCAGTCATCGACCTGTACTCACTCATCCGAAGTTCGCCCGTCGAGCTTCCGGTCGTGTATGAAAGCTATCGGCGTGCCAGCCGATCGCGCTGCGAAGGAAATTGTTGCCCAAGGCAATGAATGCGGCCCGCTCGCGATTGTCTTTGCCGTAGCTGTGCCCGCCCGCGCTGGGCTCGTAGAAGTAAGCGGGATAGCCAAGAGCCTGCAGCTTTGCGGCCATCTTGCGCGCATGGCCCGGGTGGACGCGGTCGTCACGCTTCGTAGTGGCGAGCAGGATGGGTGGATAGGGCTGTCCCGGCGTCGCGCCGTGATAGGCGGAGGTTTCCTTCAGGAAAGCCCAATCGTCAGCTTTGTCGGGATCGCCATATTCGTCGATCCAGCTCGTGCCCGCCAGGAGCTTGGTGTAACGGCGCATGTCGATAAGCGGAACTGTGCAGAACAGCGCGCCGAAACGCTCAGGATAGCGGGTGAGCATGTTGGCAATCAGCAGGCCGCCATTTGAGCCGCCCTCGGCGGCAATCCGCCTCGGCACCGTGATGCCTCTTTGCACGAGGTCGGCGGCAACGGCAGCGAAATCGTCATGGGAAAGACGCTTGCCCTCCCTACGTCCGGCATCATGCCAGCGGGTGCCGAACTCGCCGCCCCCACGGATGTTCTCACACACGTGCCGCCGCGCTCGAGCCACAGCTTGCCGAGCGGGGAGTTGTAGTAGGGCAGGAGCGATTTGCCGAACCCGCCGTAGCCGGAAAGGTGAACCGGGGCATCTCCATTCCCGTTCGCCGGACCGACCTGCGTATACGGGATCATCTCACCATCAATCGAGGCTGCCCCGTGGCGCGTGACCACCAGTCCAGATGCGTCGAAATTCTCCGGGCTGCGCTTCAGGATTGCTGAAGCGCTGAGAGGCGGCGCGGCATTGAGATCGAATAGCAAGAGCTGCGGCGGCGTGATCGGATCCTGAGCACAGACCAGGACCTCTCCATTGGTCTCGTGATCTGCCGCATCAAGTGACGAGAGGTGAACAGTCCCTTGCGCCGGCACGGTGTCCAGGGCTCGGCGTGTCCATTCCTGCGGGCCTGGCGTGAACACCTCGAATCTCGGAACGAGGTTCGCCAGGTAGGCGATAATGAGTTTCCCGTCATTCCAGAAGATTGACTGCAGATAGCGCCTCTCGGCTGGTTCAAACAGGGTGCTAAAACGGCGCTCGCCGGCCAGGAATGAGGAAAGCGAGATGCCGATCAGCGCGTCGGCGCAATAGGTCGTCCCGGCAACCGTCCATGCTCTGCGCGGCTTTACCGCCAGCCAATCGCCGAAGGTAGCCCACCTAGCATCCTTAGGAAGGTCGATCTCAATCTTTGGCCCGCTCCTATCACCAATGCGGACTATCTTCTCGAGCCAGGCCAGTTGCTCGACGAACCACAGGCGCTCGCTCTTGGCGGTACGGTCCAGATGGCCAGACACACCGAGGGTTTCGGAACCGGTCTCGAAGATTACTGGCGCCGCGAGGGGATCCGCGCCACGCTTCCACAGTCGCACGGTGCGCGCGTAACCGGAGCGGTGGCCATGCCATGACCAAGCGCACTGGAAAGCAGAAGCGTGTCAGGGCCAGCCAATTAACGTAGCCTTTGGCCTCGGGGAGATTGAAACCGTCGGCGACAAAGCTCAGGGAGCTCAGGTCGAATTCGCGATGCACGACCGCGTCGCTGCCGCCGCGTGGCAGGCGCAGAACGGCTCTTTCCCGTCTCTCCGGCTCGACGGACGCGCCGTCCCAGATCCAATCCTCTCCGTCGCTAGCCGCGAGAGCATCTAGATCGAGCAGTAGCTCCCATTGGGGATCCGCCTTCATGTAGGCGGCAAGGGTGGTCCGGCGCCACAGTCCGCGTGGATTTCCGGCATCTCGCCAATAATTGTAGAGGTACTGACCACGGCGCGCGATCAGGGGAAGGTTGTCGCGATTGTCGAAAATGGCTGTCAGAGCCGCCCGGTCGCGCTCGAACTGCGTTCCACCGAAGTGCTTCAGGGTCTTTGCCGACTGGCCGGCGGCCCAGGCAAGTGCCCGCTCGCCCTCTACATCTTCAAGCCAGAGATAGGGATCGTCGTCGGGAGCATCCAGCGTTGGACGGACATCAAATGCGTTCATGTCCGGACAGCCTTCAGAAAGAAGGGATAGAGGCTTCCGTCGGCTCGGGAACGCTCAGTGTTGGTAGCGGCGCCCACATGTTCGAAAAGCGTGATCATTGATGAGTTCTTCCAGTCGGTGCGGCATCGCAGGGCTTTTGCGCATAGGATCGCAACCGTCGTGCCAACTGGGAAAATCGTTTCGGAACAATGCGATCGCTCTGGAAGCGTTGTGTCACATGTCCGACATCGTCGAGAATCCGACAACGAGTGCTCCTCCTAATCACCGGATCAACCTCCGGCGCCAGCCGGTGACACCGTGCAGAACTCGAGCAGTGAAGCTCATTGGTGAACTTGGTTGACGCCCAACATCTTCGCTCTGGAGCGCTTCACGCACCCGGATTCATGGCAGACACCATGAGGCGATCGATGCGGTTAGCGACCAAGCTGGCTGCGCCTGTGGGTTTCAGCCGCCAGCTGGAAGCAGCGGAGTTCTGAGGAGATGCGACGAGCGCCCCCAAAGCTCGCGAAGCGCATTGAAATACGTGAGCACTGTCAGATACGGATCGGCGGGATCTTCCCCTTCTTGCGTCGGGCTGGAAGTCAGTGCCTGCGCGCCTGCCAGCAGGGTCTGCATGCTCCGAAGAAAGAGGAGTTTAGGCCCGCGATCCTGACTCGCCACACCGACGTAGAGGCGGGCTGGCTCTCGTGTCGATGGCACAGTCCTGGCGAAGAAGCTGTCGGTACGGTGGATGCCGGGTGGCGGAAATACGGCCGTCTCCGAACGATCGAACAAGGCTGCGATCTGTTTCTCCGCCCTTCGGACGGTCGCGGTCGAAGCGACGATTTTGGACGAATGAGTCCATGAAGACCCGGCCGCGACGACAGCAGGTCGATCGCTGTTTCGTAGAGTGCGGCCACCGTTCCAAGCGGGCCAGAGATCAGGTGCAGTTCGTCCTGGATGACAAGATCCGGCGGATCGAGCCGATGCCCGTTTCCGAAGGGGCGACCTTCGCCTGGCTCATACGCGCCGAAGAACCCCGTGTCCGGATCATACCGGTCTACGTGTCCAAAGAATGCGCCGCTCTTGCCAATCCATGGAAGGGAGGCAAATTTGTCCACCGTGGCGATGAGAAATGCGGGAAGACGGCGGTAAATTGGCTCGTCCACCACGAGCACCGGCAGGTGTCGATCCCGCGTGAAGTCGCATTCGGCGTTCTCGCATTTGAGCACTAGATTCTGCGGAGCCGTCCTGTTGGGCGTGAAGTGGAAGCTCTCTGGCTTGAAGGGCTCACCACACCACGGACATGCCTTCAGTGGCACCGGGGATTTCGTCTTAGGTCTGCTCTGGTACCGCTTCAGCCAGGTCGTCGCGGCGTCCTTGTCGGAAGAATTTCGCGGCTGGATTGTTCGGTGGGGCTGCGCCGCCTACCCAGAGTCCAATCTCGATCGGCCATTCGCCAAGCGTCTTCCGGCCATTGTCATCATGGGTCCGCAGGAATTCGAGCGCGCAGACGAGACCAGCGGCGTGAGCAGGCGTAACGTGTAGCGCATGATGACGCTGATGCCCGCACCCAGCACGCCAGATCCGCGGAGCCGCCTCAGCACAATCGCATAGGCGGCAAGTCCAAGATACGCTCTTGCCGCCGCCGGTCGGAAAAAAAGCAGGTCGACGATCTCGCGCTCACCACTGTTTCGGTCGGTCACGCCAACGAGATTGAGGAGGACGAAGGCTAGCTGGAACGGCCGCCATGTTGGCGGGTCTACATCGCCCGGCAGCTTCTTCTGGATCACTGCCTCGCGCCGGCGGTTGGCCATCGCCATCGCCGTATTCATCAGGCCGAATGCTTCACGCGCCACCGTATCACGCTTAAGGAGATCTATCCCATCGCGAATCCTGCTGCCGGCGGTGTCAACATTTTCCAGAAGTGCCTGGCCCGTTTTTAGCCGTCTCGGCGCAAGCCCTGTCATCATTCCTTCCTGACCCCGCCGCCACTCGGCGTAAAGTTCAGGCAGTGAATCCAAGGCTGCACTGACCGCTTCGGCTCCGGAAACGGCAACCCGAGCGAGAGCCTC
Organism: Mesorhizobium sp. M4A.F.Ca.ET.020.02.1.1; assembly: GCF_004022645.1. Lineage (NCBI taxonomy): Bacteria > Pseudomonadati > Pseudomonadota > Alphaproteobacteria > Hyphomicrobiales > Phyllobacteriaceae > Mesorhizobium > Mesorhizobium sp. M4A.F.Ca.ET.020.02.1.1. Next base: position 17,690 of record NZ_RZOI01000028.1, read on the forward strand.
CATGCCGAACTCGACGCCATCGCTCCTTGCCGGGACGACACGCTCCACCTCCTGCTGCGGAAGGAAATCGGTCCAAACACGCGTCACGGGGAGCGGATCGTTCGTCGCGTCACGCCGTTCTTGCCAGCCTGCAGATGTGTTGCGACCAACGGCATATTCGCGGACATCGCGATAATGGAGATCGCCCAGCCTAAGTTCGAAATCATTCGGACTGGTAGGTGGACAGGTCGCTGCGCGGATAAAATCCATCCGCACATTCGAGCTCGATCCGGGTCTGGAACGCGTAGGCCACGTCCTGTACGGAGCCTTTGTGCTCCGTCGACGATTTACCAAGAAGACGGTGATGACGCGCAGACGCTCTTCAGCCCCTTCCGGAGTCTTTTGACGGAGCACACGGTGTGAACGGCGACTTCGATGCCGCCGCCCGGCCTGTGAGGCGCAGCGCTTTCCGGCAGCGGGATCCCGGACTGGTTCCGAGTGACGTCGAGGACGATCGCGGCTTCGCCGGAAACCCGAACCCAACGGAGGCTCTCGGGCTTTTCTGGCTTTGGCTTGCCCTTTCCCGACACTTCGGGAATGAGGAGCGCATCGGGCAATGGGGGCTCCGTCTTATAGTTCCCCCATGTTGCGCGCAGCGTGACTTGACTCACCGTTTCCGGAAGAACCACCGTCAACCCTATCGACGACGGAAGAAACCTGTCCCGCGGTGGTTGGTCAGTCGAATCCTTCTCATCGACCTCCTCCTCGACAGCGGAGTCCAGCGTCTCACTGGCGAGAAGGTCGTCGGCGGTTTCTTCGATGGTTTCCTCGCCGTCAGGTATCACAGGCGCAACACCGTCGTAGGCGGGAACGATAAAGCCCCCGACGTACCAGCGATTGCTTCTTGGTCAGGACTTCGCGTGCGAGATCCTGATCAAGGTCAGGATTCGGGCCGACTAGGTCGGATATATCGCGATTTGGACCAGCGAAGCCCCAGTGAGGATCGTGGCTGGCCGTTGATCGGAAACGAATCGGAGGCACCTTCAGGTAACGCACGATGAAGTTCACCATTTCCGTTTCTGATGCAGCTCGTCACACTATTACGCTTGCCACACTGGAAGCCTATGTTCTCGGAGATGGTCGTCCGCGCCGAACAAAGCTGGAAACGCTGGGGTATCTTTGGGGCTTCAGTCGCGAGGACTCGAAAGGAACGACCCATTTCCATGTCGATCTTATGAGTCTCAGCATTTCAGCCAAGCGATCACGGAACAGCGTGAAGCCCAACGATCAGGCTGTCCGCCTGAAGAGCGAACTGATGGATCGATGGGCACCACACTTGACGCTCATCGGTGATTTCCACAGTCATCCCTATGAAAATCTTGCCGAGGTACGGGACAGTAGTGGATTCGAGTTTTCGGATGCTGACGAAGCATCATTTCTAGACGACGACTTCCTGTGGGAGCGGGCTAACGACCAGCCAATCATGCTGGCAATGACAATCTGCAAGCTGGCGCGGGTCCATGAAAAGCATGCCGCTGAGACCATACGCTCGAACATTGCGCATTTCGACGTGGGTGAATTTCGGTTCTGGTTGAATGCTGCTGTTGGATTCCTAGACGCCTCCGGGTCCAGACGCTGCACTGGGAATCGTCCTTCAAACGTGAAACTCAGAATTGATTCTCGCTTCTACAATTACTCAAGAGACAGGCTCGTCGTTGCTACCGCGCATTGATTTCCTCGCCTTCTCCCATGGGAGCTTAAGTTTCGTGCGGAAAAACGATTATCAAGAACTCGCCGACGTAAGTGCGGAAATTGGCACGTACAGGCAGGCCTTACGGTTGGAATGATAATGACACCTAGAGCTCATCTTATGACTTGCGAGTCGGTTTCCGATGTAACTACGCGAAATATCAATCGTCACAGCTATGTCCCTGTGGTTCATGACGGTGGTTTCGGGGGACTATTCTTTGCAGAACGCTTCTTCGACGCGACACCGCCGAGTGGAAAAATCTCTGAGCGTGTTTCCGCTCCAGAAGAGACGTTGGTTGGAGCCGACGCAAGCATTTCTAGACTTCATCCGAGACGCCGACCAAAGGCCGTGTCGGCTAGGGTCAGGACTTCGGTAACGGGGCCGTCCTCGTCAAGGCAAATTTGATGCAAGAAGGGATCGCCCATCCGGGTGTGCGGAGAGCGTGATTGCATTTTGGTTGTGCTATATGCCTGCTTTCCTGCCGTATGAGGTTCTGCCCGGGTTCATGCTTCGGTCCGTGGTCGGCGCGGCGGCCGCCAACATGATGCTTGTCCAATATGGTTCCGATGCACCCATCTCATTGGCGTGCTCGCCCGGCGGGGCGGCATCAGTCCAGACCGCGGCGTCATCGGGACCACGTCCCGGGTCGGGGACCTCGCAGGTCTGCGCTCAGGCAGACATCAACACGGAGATTAGCT
>NZ_RZOI01000290.1:0-6907 GCF_004022645.1 Mesorhizobium sp. M4A.F.Ca.ET.020.02.1.1
GATCTGCGTGGTGCTTTTGTTCCCGGTCATGGTGACGGTCGGGGCGGTGGCGGCCACCTCACCGCGCCTGTCGAAGCTCTACAGCTGGCTCGGGCGGATCTCCTACCCGATCTACATCATTCACACGCCGATGCTGATGATCATCGCTGGAGCGGGCAAGGCCGTCTCGATCGATCCGTTCGCTAATCATCCCTGGTTCGGCATCGCCATGGCGATCGTGGTGATCGTCATCTCCGACATTGCGACGCGCATCTATGATGAGCCGGTGCGGCGCTTCCTGCAGCGGCAGATGCAGCGCTCGCGCGCCATCGCCTGAACCGCCCTTCTCTCGCCGCCGAACCGGCGTCAGCCGCTTGCGGGCTTCGCTTCGTGGATCGCGACGCACGCGCGCTGCGGGCGAACCGCCGAGGGCGCCGGGCGCAGCTTGAACAGGCCGTAATAGACGATGAAGGAGGCGGTGAAATACGGGCCGAGAATCTCGACCTCGAAAAAGGAGCGGAGCAGCATGAGACCCACCGCGCCCGCCAGCACGACCGAATCGGCGCGCCAGTCGCGGAAGACCACCGACGAGACATGTCCCCAGAACGACCGCAGGATGACCATCGCGATCAGCGTCACACCGACAAAGCCGAGTTCGACCAGGGTCTCGATATAGGTGTTGTGGAAGTGGAAGCCGGTGCGGGTGGTGATGTAGAACTCGGCCCATAGCCGCTCGGCCTCGGCGAAGCCCTGCACCCAGTAGGCGGCGTAGCCATAGCCGAGGATCGGGAACTGCTGCGCGGCCTCCCATCCCTGCTCCCACAGATAGGTGCGTCCGGTGAGCGTCGAGTCCTTGCCGAAGATGCCGAGCACGAAATCGAGCAGGCCAAGATTGAGCGCGGCCATGACCGCGCCGACCAGCGCGCAGGCGCCGACCGTGAACAGCACCCGCCGATAGCGGCGCGACAGCACCTTGCTCACGGCGAGCAGAAGGACGACGCCGACGGCCGCCGGCAGCGACGCCACCGAGGTGGCGGAATGGGCGATCGCCAGCATATACAGCGACAGCAGGCCGATCGGCGCCGTCCAGACCAGGCTTTGCCAGCCGCGCCGGTAGAAGATGGCAAAGACAAAGCAGAAATAGAGGCCGAGCGAGGCGAAGAAGCCGACCTGGTTCTTGGAGCCGAAGGCACCGACGAAATTGGTGGTCCCGTCAATCGTGTCGAGCGCGTAGCCGCCGACACGCAGCGAATAGAGCAGCACGACGAAGATGCCGATCAGCGAGCCGACGACCAGCGTGCGGACACTGACCGTGCGCGCGGCGACATAGGCGCACAATATGTGCGAGAAATACTGCAGTGCCGCGCGCGCCGTTGTGCCGGGCGCATGCGACCAGAACACCGAGAAGCAGATGTAGGCGGCGAACAGCAGCGGCAGCCAGGCATCGGAGAGATGCCGCAGGAACCGCCGGTAGTCGACCAGGATCAGCGGCAGCCAGACTGCATAATAGGCGAGGATGAGCACCTTGCCGAAATTGGTGGAATAGGCAAAGGCGAAGACCGAGATGGCAACGGCGAAGGTGCCATAGACGGCATTCCTTTCCGGATCGATCAACAAGGACTTTGGAATCTTCATATCCCTACCGGATATCTCTTTCGCTGAGCCCTCGGGAGCGGGCTGTCAAAGGCCGGTGCGAAGCCCCGGGCATTCCCCGATCCGGGCTTCCATTGTGCAGTGCAATATAACTTACCGTCCTATCGCGCGGCACTCAACGACAAATGTTGTCGCGGGCAAACAAGTGCCCGAAAGCCATATTGCACAGACGCATGGCGCGAATGCGGCGACGGCGCGTGGTTGAGCCCTGGCCGGCGAACCCTGCGCGATGCCTGTTCCTACCACAGGGCGTCGCCGGTGATCTGGATGTTTTCCATGGTGATGCCCTGGCGGCGTCCGAGCACAGGAACACCGCGGGAACTGTTCCTGCAGTTCTTCCAACATCGGACGGAGCCATAACAGCCGGCATGTCATCGACGCCAGCTGCCGTTGCAATGGGGAAGGCCGTCCGCATACGCTAAGGTGAGTCGCTTTGCTGGAGGAAATGGATGGCCAAACCGCGAATCTTCCTGGGGTCCTCCGGAAAGCAGAAGAAGCTGTTGCAGGCGCTGACGCGCGGCCTCGAGGAGATTGCCCATGTCGAGCCCTGGACAACTGTTTTCAATCCCGGGACGACCACGCTGGGGCGCCTGCTCGAGCTTGCGCGCGAGGTCGACTTCGCCGCTTTCGTGTTCGCCCAGGACGAATGGACGAGCGCGAGCCAGCCGGAATCGGCCCCTACCGTTCCCGCCCAGGCTTCGCCGCGCGACAATGTGTTCGAGGCCGGCGGATACTTCACGACACGATCGGATACGAACTCGGAAGTAAATGCACGCACGTCCGGCGTCTATCTGCGCGCCGATCCGGAGGACGTGACCATCCTGGACGGGAACGACAATCAGCGTCGCATGGCGTTGATCGCGGAGCGGCTAAGCCATTGGACGTCGATCAAGAACCTCTAAAGCCAGGGCGCAGTGGTCTTCCCCCGACTGCCTTGCAGCGTCTCCGGCTGCTGATGCGCGCCGTTCGCCCCCACCAGGTTCTGGGCCGAGCCTGGAAGGCATGGCTGTACCGCGTCCGCATCGGGCAGCTGGTTCCGCCCAGGGCTCCGGCCACGCCGCTGCCGGCGCTTGGGAAGCACCGGACCTTGATCGTCTGCCACGACCCGGCCTTTCCACCGACATCGGGCGCCGATCTGCGGAATTTCGGCAATGCCACGGCGGCAGCTGAACTCGGGCGGGTCCGCCTCGTCTCGATCTGTCCGCGGACCGACGAAGCGCAGCCGCTCGACAGCAATATTGGTGTGGTTGCCCTGACCAAAGCGGGCGAAATGCGCGGCCCGTGGCTGGGCTGGCGGCGAGCCAAGGGCGAGAGCCGGATTCCACGCCGGGCGCTCGCCCGCCTCAAGGCGCTTGCCCGCGAGTTCCGCCCGGACACGATCGTCGTCGAGGGCATTGCACTGTTCAGGTTGCTTCGGCCTTTGCGGCCGCTGACCGAGCAACTCGTCCTCGACATGCACAATGTCGAATCGAATCTCGCCGGACAGCTGGAACGGGCCCACGGCACCCTGGTCACCGCGCCTGATCTCAAACGCCTCGAACGAGAGGCCGCGAGGATCGTCGACAGGATCTGGGTCTGCTCGCGCCTTGACCGCGACAGACTCGAGCCATCGTCTTCCGGCACGGTGCCGATCGACATCGTCGCCAACGGCATTCCACGGGCCGAGGCCATTGCGAGGGTATTGCCGGCGCAGCCCGCATTTTCAGACGGCTTTCCAGTCATCCTGTTCGTCGGCCATCTCGGATACCAGCCTAACATCGAGGCCGCCGAACGGCTGGTCCGCAACATCCTGCCGCTCATCCGGCAGGCGCTGCCGCAGGCGAATGTTGTCCTTGCAGGACGCTCGCCTATGCCGGCCGTGCGGGCGCTGGCCGGTCTGGAAGGCGTTTCGCTCATCGAGGATCCGGATGACACAAGGCCGTTATTGGCCAAGGCTCACCTTTGCCTCGTTCCGCTTTCATCCGGCGGCGGCACGCGCATCAAGATCCTCGAGGCGATGGCCTTCGGCGTTCCCGTGCTGGCGACGCGGCTGGCGGCCGAGGGCCTGGACCTGGCCGAGGATGAAGAGGTGTTGCTGTCCGACGAGGACGAAAGGCTGGCAGAGAAGGCCATCGCGCTGTGCATGGACCCGCCCCGCATGGCCAGGCAGCGGACCCAAGCTCATGCAGCTGTGTGGTCACGGTTCGGGCCGCAAGCCATCGGCGATGCGGTTCGCCACGGGCTTCGGCTCGACGACGAGCACAAATGACGGCTGCCCCTACCTTTTGTCGACGATGACCGTGCCGGCAGACCTTGCGAAGTTCAAGGCCCTCCACGGGCCATGTGAACAGCCGGGCCCTGCGGCGTCAACGAGACTTCCGCCAGCGGCGCAGCTTGGTGCGCAGGAAGGAGACGCCGCCGAACGGCAGCGACGGCCAGCCCGGCGACAGGCCCTGCTGCATGCGCTGATGGACGAGCTCGGCCAGCCGGCATTTCGCCGGCGTTTCCAGGAGAGGCAGGCGGCTGGCGATCGACTCCGGCAGCGGTTGCGAGCGCCAGGCGAAATAGGCCTCATAGGCGCTGGGCGTCTCCAGCAGATGGCGGAGATAGGCGGCAAGCTCGGCCGGCGTGCCGAACGCCGTCGCGTCGATGTAGGAATTGGCAGGGACGAACTCGCCGACGTTGGGGGCGCCGAGATAGACCGGCACGCTGCCTGCACAGAGCGGATCGAAGATCTTCTCGGTGACGTAGTCGGGCGCGATCGAATTCTCCAGCGCCAGGCAGAAGTGGTATCGCGCTATGGTCTCGATCTTGGTCTGCGATCCGAGATCGGGGCCTTCGATCTGTCGCGTGGGACGATAGCGGCCATAAGAATCGACGCCGATATGCCCGGCAAGCTCGGCTGCGAACGCCCCACGGCCGCTGAGATCGATGCTCGCGGACTGGAAACGCACCACCGGAGCGCTCTCGGTCTTGGAGGGTATCGCGCTGTTGCGTATCGCCTCCCACCAGCTCGCGTTCTGGAGATAGGGTGTCCAGATGTCCGATCCGGACTCGTGCGTCATCGTGAGGTCGAAATGCCGCATAAAGCCGGGAGCGGCGGCGCGCGGATAGTTCTGCGGGTTCTCCATCGACCACGCGACCCATGTCTGGCCGGGATATTTGCGGGCGTCGCCGATCTCGCGGTAATCCGGAAGGTGGAACACCACCGCCGCGGCTTCGGCAAGGCGGCGGCGGTCATTGGTCCATTCGACGGGCACCGCGCAAGCGGGGATGGCCGCTATGTCGACCGGCTTGCCGAAGAAGGTCGTGTAGAAGAGGATGAGCGGATGGCCTGACGGCATAGGAGACTTTCGGCGCGTGGGAATTTCTTTCATATACCCTTGCGGCCCGAGCTTGGGAAAGAACGTCCTTACCGCCGCGGCGGGCGGGCTCGAAGCGTCTCAGTCGTGCAGTTCCCTTGGGATCGGCGGACCGATCGAAAAATCCGAGAAGCTGACCTCGAAGCCTTCGCGCTGCGGCGAGCAGCACATCATGCCGACATCGACCGACTTCGACGGCGGGAAATAGGCGAGCCGCACCGGCTTCCAGTGGCCGTCGGCGGCGTCCAGATACTGGACGCGGATGGTCTCGGCGTGGCGGGTCAGGCGGATCCTGACGCCGTTGGGATCGGCAGCGATGCCGACCAGCGACCAGTCGGAGGCATCGTTGGTGACGACGACCGAGAAATAGGCCACCCCCGTCGGTGTACTCGATACCGGCCTTGATCCAGTGCGTTTCGCTCAGTCGCACCATCAGGCCGGCCTGGTCGTAGAGCACCCGATAGTCGCCCTTGACCGTGACCTCGGCGCTGAAATCGCCAGCGACCGGCCGATGGAGGAAATGGCCGTTGTCGCGCCGGAAGCCATAGAAGGTCTCGCGCCAGAAGTCGGTCTCCTTGCCGGTGCGCACCTGCACGGTGCTACCGGCAAAGGAATGATGCGGCGGCGGGTTGAGCCAAGTCAGGTCCGCATTCCAGTCTGCCGTCGACATGCTCGCCTGCCTGGTTCGCGCTCGCGCCGTCGCCGTTTTAGTTAGCCGGCGAATGTATAGGCCGTCTTCACCGTGGTGTAGAACTCCATGGCGTAGCGGCCCTGCTCGCGCGGTCCGTAGCTCGAGCCCTTGCGGCCGCCGAACGGCACATGGAAGTCGACGCCGGCGGTCGGCAGGTTGACCATGACCATGCCGGCTTCAGAATTGCGCTTGAAATGCGTCGCGTGCTTCAGGCTGGCGGTGCAGATTCCGGAGGTCAGGCCGAACGGCGTGTCGTTGGCGACAGCGAGGGCCTCGTCATAATCCTTGACCCGGATGACGTTGGCGACCGGGCCGAAGATCTCCTCCCGCGAGATGCGCATGGCATTGCTGGCGCCGACAAACAGCGCCGGCTGAAGGTAGAAGCCCGGCGTCTCGCGACCCAGCCGCTCGCCGCCGAAGGCAAGCTCGGCGCCTTCCTGGCGGCCGATGGCGATGTAGTCCTCGTCCTGCTTCAACTGTGTGGCGTCGACGACCGGACCGATCTGGGTCTTGGCGTCGAGCGCATCGCCGACGACGAGCTTCTCCATGCGCTCCTTCAGCGCCTCGACGAAGCGGTCGTGGATGCCATCGGTCACCACCAGGCGCGAGGACGCCGTGCAGCGCTGGCCGGTGGAGAAATAGGCGCCGTTGAGGGCGCAATCGACGGCGACCGCCAGATCGGCGTCATCGAGCACGACGAGCGGGTTCTTGCCGCCCATTTCGAGCTGGAACTTGCGCATGTGCTCGACGCTGGCGGCGGCGACGCGTTTTCCCGTGCCGACCGAGCCGGTGAAGGAGATGGCGTTGACGTCCGGGCTGTCGAGCATGGCCTGGCCGACCACCGAGCCCTTGCCCATGACCAGGTTGAGCACACCCTTGGGCAGGCCGGCGCGGTGCAGGATGTCGACGATGGTCCAGGCGCTCTCCGGCACCAGCTCGGCCGGCTTGAAGACGATGGTGTTGCCGTGGGCCAGCGCCGGCGCGATCTTCCAGGCCGGGATGGCGATCGGGAAATTCCAGGGCGTGATGATGCCGACCACGCCGACGCCTTCGCGGGTCATCTCGACGCCGACGCCGGGCCGCACGCTCGGCACCAACTCGCCCGACAGGCGCAGCGTCTCGCCGGCGAAGAAGTCGAAAAGCTGGGCGGCCCGGATCGTCTCGCCAATGCCTTCGGCGAGCGTCTTGCCTTCCTCGCGCGCCAGGCTGTGGCCGATCTCGTCCTTGCGGGCCATGATCTCAT
>NZ_RZOI01000291.1:0-6900 GCF_004022645.1 Mesorhizobium sp. M4A.F.Ca.ET.020.02.1.1
GGCCGGCGCCACGCATTCGGTCGTGGGTCTCATTCCATTCAATCTGGACGGCACGAATATGATGCTCGCCGCCCTCTTCATCGCCCAGACGACGAAAACTGATCTGCCGATCGGCTGCCGGATCCTCATGCTGTTCGTCGCATTGTTCCCTTCGAACGGAACAACCCGCATTACCGGTGCAGGCCTCGTCACAATGGCTGCAACGCTCTTTCTTGTTCCGGCCGCACCGGTCACCTCCGTGGGTCTTATTCTTGGCGTCGATCAGCTTATGTCCGAATGCCACGCGCTGACGATATTTCTCCGCAGCGTAGCGGCAACGCTGGCTGTCGCCCGGTCTGGGGCGAGCGGGATAAACGACGATTCGGGGAGCGCCTCACTAGCGGACCGTTCAGCGCTCTGGCGGTGGACGGTCAAGTCGCCCGGCGTGGTGAACGCAGTTCCCCGCGCGAACGACGCTCAGCTATTGGGGTGGGCCCGATGGCGCAAAGCCGTATTTGAGAAACCGCCAGATCGCACCCGCACCTGTGCGCCTGTAGCAACTGCGGGGCACGATCAAAAGCGACCCATTTTACACCGAAAAGGCGGGCCGTTGCTGCCACGCCGTCCATGGATTGGAGCCTCATGTCTAAGACAACGGCCACCACTCTCGCGGTTCTCCTTTTTCTCCTCGCCGTGCTGCTTTCCGTGCTGGCGAGCCATAATAGCGCGCACCCGCCGCGGGAAAGGCCGCCCCCGCCCATGCAGTCGTGCCAATGGACAGTCAAAAGTGGAGCGGCGCACTCGTCAACGACCCCGCTTCGCCAAATCGCCGGCAACCCGGAAGGTCCGGGGACCCTTCAGCGCTCTGCCGGGCGGACGGTCAGTCGCCCGGCGTGGTGAATGGCGGTCGCGGTTGCCCGGCCCGCGCGAACGACGCTCAGCTGGGTGGGGTGGGCCCGATGGCGCAAGGCCATCTTTCCAGAAACCGCCAGAGCGCACCGGCATCTATAGCTGTGCGCCCTCGCGACTGCGCCCTGTGGCAAGTGCGGGGCTCGATCAAAAGCATTTTACACCAAAAGGCGGGCCGTTGCTGCCACGCCGTCCATGGATTGGAGACTCATGTCTAAGCCGACTGCCATCACTGTCGCAGCTCTTCTTTTACTCCTCGCCGTGCTGGCGAGCCAATATAGCGCGAACCTGCACCGGCAGGCGTGGTCGATCGACAGGCAAAAGTGGAGCGGCGCATTCGACAACGACCCCCTTCGCCAATCGCCGGCAACCCGCAAGGCGATGCCGTTCTGGTCATATTCAATGACTACCACAACTGTCCGCATTGCAGACTGGCAGATCTCAACTACCAAAAAGCCTTCAAGAATGATCCCAATCTGAAGCTTGTGATCAGACGGTTCCCGGTCCTGGGACCGGATTCCCAATCGCACTCGCCTCGAGAAAACAGGGAAAGTTCGACGAATTCCACCGCGCCCTTATGACTTCCCCCAGTTGGATCATTGAAAGGATCACTCTCAAGATCGCAGCGCGTGTGGGCCTTGACGTGGAGCAGCTCAAGCGGGAATGCAAGATCCGGCCATCGCAGATGAACTTGCGCGCGTCCGCGCACTCGCGAAAGGTCTGCACATCGACCGTACGCCCGCGTTGGTGGTCGGCGATATAGTGATCGCCCACCTGGTCGACATGGCCAGCTTGCAACGCTTGCTCGCCGATGCGCGCTCAAAGCGTGCAGGCTCTCGTGCGGGGCAGCATCTGTAGATCGGCCACGCTGTTGTTGCCGGAGCGTGCCGTTTGTGGCAGCTGGCTTTGCTGTTGCTCCTCGGCATCTTGTTGCGGTCATCCAGCTGCCGTGGGCGCCAACAACAATCCTGAGCGCCCGCGCCTGAAGGCGCTGGCCGGGTGCTCGTGAACCGAGCCCGCTTATCTTCGCCAGGCTCAGGCGGTCTTGGCCCTGCGGCTTCGCCCCCTGGCGCGGGGCAGCCTTCGGCTGCTGACGGTCGCCGGCCTGTCGGCCGGCGTCGTTTTTATCGTGGCCTTCCCCGGTGGCGCAGGGCGGGCAGCACTCCCTTCTAGGCCCGCCGCGGCGTCCCGCAACCCTTCGCTTTCGCTTCGGGTCCTCCACTCCATTCCGGTCCTGCGGATGCAGTCCGCCTCCGACGTCGGGCCTTTCCGGTCGCTTTCGCCGCCCACCCCGCTTCCGGGGAGGGCGCGATTGAAGAGCGGAGGACATCACGATGCGTGCAAACAACAAACGTTGCGGCAGCCGACAGGCTGGCGCAGAGAGTGGCGGGCGCACCGGCGCCAGCCTTTATCAGGAAATCACCGACCGCATCATTGCCGAACTGGAGCGCGGCACCGTGCCATGGGTCAAGCCGTGGGGCAGGACAAGGACAGGCCTCGGCCTGCCGCGGAATGCGGCCACCCAGCGCCGATATTCCGGCATCAATATCCTGATCCTGTGGGGCGGGGTCATCGATCGCGGTTTCCCCAGCCAGAACTGGCTCACCTTCCGGCAGGCGCTTTCCCTAGGTGGCAATGTCAGGAAGGGTGAGCACGGCACCACCATCGTTCACGCTGACCGCTTTGTTCCCAAGAACGAAAAGCAACGCGCCGACACCGATGGCGACGAACCGCAGGCGGTGCCCTTCCTGAAGCGCTTTACCGTCTTCAATGTCGCGCAGTGCGATAATCTGCCCGAACATCTTTATGCCGCCGGCGAGCCTCTGCCTGAGCGCGAGATGGTCCCGCAGGCCGAGGCGCTCATTCATGCAACCGGCGCTGATTTTCGCATCGGCGGCGAGCGCGCCTTCTACATGCCCGGCAGCGACACCATACAGGTGCCGCCGCAGCCGGCTTTCTTCCACCAGATCGACTATTACCGGACCTGCTTTCACGAGCTTGGCCACTGGACCGGCCACCCGACGCGACTCGCGCGCGACCTGTCCGGCTCCTTCGGGTCCAACACCTATGCGCGCGAGGAACTGGTCGCCGAAATCGCATCAGCCTTCATCTGCAGCAGTCTCGGCATCGAGCCGACCGTGCGCCATGCCGACTACATCGGCTCATGGCTGACGGTTTTGCGCGAGGACAACCGCGCCATCTTCCGCGCCGCAAGCCATGCCTCGAAAGCCGCCGATTTCCTGCTTGGCCGCAATGCCGATGTCGAAGGCGAGGCACATGCCGAAACCGCCTATGGAAGCGCGCAATCATCACACGCGGCCGCCTTGCGCCTCTGATGACGCAAAAGCCGCGCAACCAACTCGACAGTTCTTTTGAGGTTGCGCTAACATGGCCGGCGTTGGCGCCGATCGTTTATCGGATCGAGGTTCGCAAAAAAAGGGCGGCATTGCTGCCGCCCCTCGTTGCGAAAGCTGCCAGAGCTGGATTAGAAATCCATACCGCCCATGCCGCCCATGCCGCCCATGCCGCCGCCACCCATGCCGCCAGGCATGCCGCCGCCGCCAGCCGACTCCTTCTTCGGAGCCTCCGCGATCATGGCTTCGGTGGTGACCAGCAGGCCGGCCACCGAGGCCGCGTCCTGGAGAGCGGTGCGGACAACCTTGACCGGATCGACGATGCCCATGGCGATCATGTCGCCATATTCGCCGGTCTGGGCGTTGTAGCCGAAGGTCGCGCCCTTGTTCTCAAGGATCTTGCCGGCAACGATCGATGCTTCCGCACCGGCGTTGGCCGCGATCTGGCGGGCCGGAGCCTGCAGCGCACGACGAACGATGTTGATGCCGGCGGCCTGGTCGGCATTGACGCCGGTGGCCTTGATGTTGGCCGAAGCGCGCAGCAGCGCGACGCCACCACCAGCAACGATGCCTTCTTCGACGGCCGCGCGGGTCGCGTTGAGGGCGTCATCGACGCGGTCCTTCTTTTCCTTGACTTCGACTTCCGTCGCACCGCCGACGCGGATCACCGCAACGCCGCCGGCGAGCTTGGCCAGACGTTCCTGCAGCTTCTCCTTGTCGTAGTCCGAAGTGGTCTCTTCGATCTGCTGCTTGATCTGGGCAACGCGGCCCTGGATCTCGGCCTTCTTGCCGGCGCCGTCGACGATGGTGGTGTTCTCCTTGGAGATCGACACCTTCTTGGCGCGGCCGAGCATGTTGAGGCCGACATTCTCGAGCTTGATGCCGAGATCTTCCGAGATGACCTGGCCACCGGTGAGGATGGCGATGTCTTCCAGCATGGCCTTGCGGCGGTCACCGAAGCCCGGAGCCTTGACGGCGGCGATCTTCAGGCCACCGCGCAGCTTGTTGACGACCAGCGTGGCCAGCGCCTCGCCTTCGACGTCTTCCGAGATGATGAGCAGCGGCTTCGAGGTCTGCACGACAGCCTCGAGCACCGGCAGCATGGCCTGCAGGTTGGAGAGCTTCTTCTCGTGGAGGAGAATGTAGGCGTCTTCCAGATCGGCGACCATCTTGTCGGCGTTGGTGACGAAGTAGGGCGACAGGTAGCCGCGGTCGAACTGCATGCCTTCGACGACTTCCAGCTCGGTCTCGGCGGTCTTGGCTTCCTCGACGGTGATGACGCCTTCGTTGCCGACCTTCTGCATCGCTTCCGCGATCATGGCGCCGACCGACTCGTCGCCACTGGCCGAGATCGTGCCGACCTGAGCGACCTCCTCGGAGGTCTTGATCTTCTTGGCGGCCTTGCCGAGAGCGACGACGACTTCGGTCACGGCGAGGTCGATGCCGCGCTTCAGGTCCATCGGGTTCATGCCGGCGGCAACCGCCTTGTGGCCTTCCTGGACGATCGCCTGGGCGAGAACGGTCGCGGTCGTGGTGCCGTCGCCGGCGATGTCGTTGGTCTTCGAAGCGACTTCGCGGACCATCTGCGCGCCCATGTTCTCGAACTTGTCCTCAAGTTCGATCTCCTTGGCGACGGTGACGCCGTCCTTGGTGATGCGCGGGGCGCCGAACGACTTGTCGATGACGACGTTGCGGCCCTTGGGGCCCAGCGTCACCTTCACCGCGTCGGCAAGGATGTTGACGCCGCGCAGCATGCGCTCGCGGGCATCACGGGAGAATTTTACGTCTTTTGCAGCCATTGTAAGCTCCTGGCAGGGGTTCGGGGCGAACCCGCAGATTCAAGATTCAGTTGACGGTGAGGCCGATGTTCAGCCGATGATGCCCATGATGTCGGATTCCTTCATGATCAGAAGGTCTTCGCCATTGAGCTTGACTTCGGTGCCGGACCACTTGCCGAACAGGATGCGGTCGCCGGCCTTGACGTCGAGCGGCACGAGCTTGCCGGCTTCGTCGCGAGCGCCGGAGCCGACGGCGATGATCTCGCCCTCCTGCGGCTTCTCCTTCGCCGTATCCGGGATGATGATCCCGCCGGCGGTCTTGGATTCGGATTCGACCCGGCGAACGACCACGCGGTCATGAAGCGGGCGGAACTTGGACTTTGCCATAAGTGTCTTCCTCGATGAGAACGGTGAGAACTGTTCCTCCATCCGGCGAGGCCGGATATGAGTTAGCACTCACACAAGGCGAGTGCTAACGTGGCGCTGAGATAGGCCGGAGGCTTTCGAGAGTCAAGGCGCGCGCAAGGAACGAACCGCGCGAAATTTTTCCCGGCCTGGATTCGCATCAGGAACGCGGTCTTTCGCTGATGGGATCGCGAAGGAATTTCATAGCTGCCCCTTAGCGCCTTGGCGAGCGCAGCACCAGTAGCGGGCAACGTTCGGCGAGCCCGTAGGTGCCGGTCGGAACGACGCCGACATTGTCGAAGAACGCATGCGCCTCGCCGATCACCGCGTCAGCCGGGGCGAAGCTGTAGATAGCCGAAGAGTTGCGGTAGACGTCGATGGTGCCGATGACCGGCAGGTCCCATCCGGTGCGCGCCGAAAGCTCCACGCGATCGGGGAAAATCGCCTCAAATTGTTCGAAGATTCTCGTCACCGGTATGATGTGGTCGGGCATGCCGCTGATTGCGGTCATGGCCACGCGCCATTTGAGCTCGTGGAAGGTCGAGACGCCACCGCCCAGCGCCAGGGCGCGGACATCCTTCGGGTCGTCCGGGGTTTCGGGAGAGGCGTAAAGCCTTATGCCGGCGCGGCCGTCGGCCTTGAGCACGCTCGCGATCGCCAAAAAAAGCGCCCGTCTTGCTTCGGCGTCGCCGATCGCCGAGAGACATCCATCGCCGATCAGCGCGTCGATGCTCGCACCGGGAAACGGCAGGTCGAACCAGTCGCCTCGCACCGCCTTGCGCATATCGGTGTCGCCCGGCCAGATGCCGGCGATCATGTCGGCGGACTCGTCGACCGCAATCATTGTGGCGCCAAGTCCGGCGAGCTCCGGTGTCACGCCGAGCATGACGACGTGCGATTGCGCAAGCTCGAGCTCGCGTTCATAGGCCTCGACCACCTGAGCCGGCGGCCGCAACGGCGAGCCGAGCAACTGCCAGTGTTTGCGAATTGCATTCCAGTGCTCTGTCATGCAAACCCTGGGTTGGTTAGCGCATTGTATTCGATCGAATAATCGAGGACGCTCGAGAAGCCAATGGGGCGCATGGCACGCATCGCGGTCATCACGCATGAGTTCGACCGGTTTCAGAGCCGGCGTGGGCTGCTGCTACGCCGTGATAGCCCGTATATGCTCTTCGACCTGCTGGAAGAGCTGAAGCGCCGTGGCCATTCGGTCCGGATCCTTGCCGGCACGGCGGCCAGGCCGGAAGCCGACATCGCGGTACTGCATGTCGACGCGACCGTGACGCCGGCCGAATATGTCGAATACGCGCGCGCCTTTCCCTTCTGCCTCAACATCGGCGCCACCGACATCTCCAAGCGTCGCGTTAGCGGTGCCGTGATCGGCAGGGGCGACGGTTGGCAAGGGCCCGTCATCGTGAAGAGCAGCCTGAACAACCTCGGGACGCGTGAGCGCTCGCTGAACCGGCGGTAGCGAC
>NZ_RZOI01000292.1:0-6876 GCF_004022645.1 Mesorhizobium sp. M4A.F.Ca.ET.020.02.1.1
GCTCAGCATGGCTCCTCCGCCACGGCAGCGCCCGACAACATCGACCAGCGCGTGCAGGAATCGATCAAGGATATGACAGGCGGCGCCATTGGGCTTGCCATGGGCGTATTCAGTGTCTTCACCTCGCTCTACTTCGTCGGCGGAGCTTTGCTGGCAAGTTCCGTGGAGGTGAGAGGACTGGAGCTCCTCGGCAGTTATGGAAGTGTCGTACTCGCTCTGCTGGCGGTCGCTCTCTACGTGCCGTTCAACACCTGGATCGCAGTCAAACTCGGCGGCATGCTGGAGTGGCTCAACATCAGGATGCAGAAGGCTGAAGGTAGCTATCGCGGCGAACTGATCACACTATTGCGGCGCAGCTTCCATGTGGCGGCCTCGCAAGGCGAAGACGTGCAGAAGACGATACACGGCCGGCTCTATCTCGACATCGACAGAACTTGGTCGAAGTTCAACGTCGTCAACACCATCTATTCGGGCTTCGAGTCGGTCTACAACTTTGTCGGCGCCAAAATTGTCGCCTACGGGCCTGGCCTGGTGCCGTTCATCCACAATGGCCTCGACCTCAAGGGTTACATAACAGGCTCCGAACAGGTTAACGCGCTAATCAGCAAATGTTCGTGGTTCATCCACGTCATGCCGAGTCTGGCCACGCTACGTGCCAACAGCCAGCGCGTCATGGAACTCGCCAACGCCATCGAGAACGTGCAGCAGCCACAGGAATTCTACAGCCAGACCGGCCGCTCCGATTTCAGCTATGCCAGCCAGAATCCGGTCTTCGGCCTGACCATCCAGAAGCTCGAGCTGGCGCATCAGGGCGAGGATGCGACGCCGTTCCTGAGCGCCGCGAACCTGCGCTTCCGGCGCGGCGAGTGGACCTTCCTCAAGGGCGAGTCCGGCTGCGGCAAGACCTCGCTGATCAAGGCGATCAACTGCCTGTGGCCCTATGGCCGCGGCACCATCGTCTTCCCTGAAGGGGTCAAGAACTTCTACGCCGCGCAGGAGGTCAAGCTGCAGCAGGTGTCGCTGAAGCAGTTGGTCTGCCTGCCAGGCTCCGAGCGCGACCATAGCGATGCACAGGTCGCATCGGCGCTGCACAAGGCCGGCCTTGGCGACTTCATCGAACATTTGACCGACGAAAGCCGTGACGGGAAGAACTGGGACCAGGTGCTTTCGGGCGGCCAGAAGCAGAAGCTGGTGGTTGCCCGCATCGTGCTGCAGCAGCCGGGTCTCTTGTTCCTCGACGAGGCGACCGGGGCGCTCGATCCCGAAGGCAAGATCGCTTTCCACCAGGCGATCAAGGACAATTGTCCCGATGTCACGGTGATTAGCGTCATGCATGAGGCGGTGCCGCCGCGCTCGCTCACGGGCGCCGAGTTCTACCACAGTGTGGTCGCGATCGCTGACGGCGTCGCCACCAAGAAGCCGCTCGCGCCGAGCCTGCCGCGCGAGCTCACCACCATCCTCGTGCAACCGAGGCCGGTCGAGGACAAGTGGTTGCGCTTCCCTCGGCGCCTGAAGCAGAAATAGCAGCGCTTTTCTCTCTCCGATCCGTCCCCGGCATCAGACCGGCGCACTGAGCCGCTGAACTGCGACCGATCACAGTCTCGCGACCTGGTGCATCTGCCGCTGCTTTCCCGTGCCGCCGCGATTGACTCGGGCATAAGCGCTCTTATGTTGCGGCGGCTCGCAGAATTCCAACTGAACCGGCGAGCAGAAAGGTCAACGCGCCATGCCTGGCGACAGTCACAGTCGAACACAACCGCCGTCCGCCTTGACGTGACCTGATCGGCTCACGTCCTGCCGGACGGCAAGGAGTGAGCCATGAATGAATTCGCACCCGTATTGGACGACGGCGCCGTCGCCATCGCCCGTGTCCTCGCCAACGACCATGTCGCCGACGTCGTCGAGGCGCTCAACCACGAACCGCGCGAGACAGCCATAGAGCTGCTTTGCGCCGTGCCTTTCGAGCGGCTGGTCGAGATCTTCGACCAGCCCGAGCTCGAAAGCGCGCCGGAGCTCGTCGAAGCCTTGCCGCGCGTCAAGGCAAGCAAGCTCCTGACCGCTATGTCCGTCGACCGCGCGGCCGACATCCTGCGCGAGCTCGACGAGCCGGCGCGTTCCGAACTGCTCGGCACGCTCGCGCCGCCGCTGCGCGCGACGCTGCTTTCCATCCTCGGTTATCCCGAAGGCAGCGCTGCCTCGATCATGACGACGGAGTTCGTCAGCGTGCCGTCGGACTGGACCGTCGGCCGCACGCTCGACCACATCCGCAAGGTCGAGCGCACCCGCGAGACCGTCTATGCGATCTATATCGTCGATCCGCAAACGCACCTCCTGGTGCGCTCGACCGGACTGCGGCGTCTGATCACCGGCGAGCCTGGCGATCCGATCCTGTCGGTGGCGCCGGACCGCGAGCCGGTGACGGTCACGCCGCTGACCGATCGTGAGACGCTGGCGCAGACGATCTCCAAATACGACCTGCACGCTGTACCGGTCGTCGACCACGGCAAGATCCTCGGCATCGTCACCATCGACGACATCATCGACACGATGGTCGAGGAGACGACCGAGGACGTGCATCGCTTCGGCGGCATGGAGGCGCTCGACGAGCCCTATATGAAGATGGGCTTCCTCGCCATGATCCAGAAGCGAGCCGGCTGGCTCTGCGCCCTGTTCATCAGCGAGATGCTGACCGCCAATGCCATGCAAAGCTATGAAGGCGAGCTGGAGAAGGCGATCGTGCTGACGCTGTTCATCCCGCTGATCATGAGCTCGGGCGGCAATTCCGGCTCGCAGGCGACCTCGCTGGTCATCCGGGCGCTGGCGCTGCGCGAGATCGGCCTTGGCGACTGGTGGCGGGTGGCCCTGCGCGAACTGCCGACCGGCCTTGTGCTCGGGGCGATCCTCGGCGTCGTCGGCGTCTGCCGCATCACGCTGTGGCAGTATCTCGGCTTCTACAACTATGGCCCGCACTGGGAACTGATCGCGGCGACAGTGGGTGCCGCGCTGATCGGCATTGTCACCTTCGGCTCGCTCTCCGGGTCGATGCTGCCGTTCGCGCTGAAGCGCATCGGCTTCGATCCGGCAAGCGCCTCGGCGCCGTTCGTCGCCACGCTGGTCGATGTCACCGGCCTGGTGATCTACTTCTCGGTGGCGCTGGTGATCCTGCGCGGTACGCTGCTGTAGGCTTGAACATCCCACCGCCGGCTGTCGCCGGCGGTGGGTATCGTCAGACGCGCTCGCCGTTCTTCATCCGGTAGGTCGGCTTGTACATGGTGACCAGTTCTTCCGCCGCCGTCGGGTGCACGGCCATGGTGCGGTCGAAATCTTCCTTGGTCAGTCCTGCTTTCAGCGGAATCCCCAGAAGCTGCGCCATCTCGCCCGCATCCGGCCCGAGGATATGGGCGCCGAGCACCTTCCCCGAGGCACCGTCGACCACCAGCTTCATCAGCATCTTCTCGTCGCGACCGGACAGGGTGTGGCGCATCGGGCGGAAGCTGGCGCGATAAACCTCGATGTCGGCAAAGCGCTTGACCGCCTCGTCCTCCGACAGGCCGACGGTGCCGATCTCCGGCTGCGAAAACACCGCCGTCGGGATGGTGTCGTGGTCGGGCGCGGTCGGGTTGCCCTTGAAGGCGGACTCGATGAAGCACATCGCCTCATGGATCGCCACCGGCGTCAACTGCACGCGGTTGGTGACGTCGCCGATCGCCCAGATGTTGTCGATGTTGGTGCGCGAGTACTTGTCGACATTGATGGCGCCGGTCCTGGTGAGTTCGATGCCGACCCCTTCCAGGCCCATGTTCTCGGTGTTGGGGATGCGGCCGATGGCAAGCATTACCTGATCGACGGTCAGCACCTTGCCGCCGGTGACGAGCGCGTCCAGACGCCCGTCCGGCCGCTTGCGCACCCATTCCGACACCGCATGGCAAAGGATCTTGATGCCCTTCTTTTCCATGGTCTCGTGCAGTGTGCGCCTGAGGTCCATGTCGAAGCGCGACAGGATCTCCCTGCCGCGATAGACCAGAGTGGTGTCGACGCCGAGCCCATGGAAGATGTTGGCGAATTCGACGGCGATGTAGCCGCCGCCCTCGATCATGATTGCCTTCGGCAATTTCTTGAGGTCGAAAGCTTCGTTGGAAAAGATGCAGTGCTCATGGCCGACGAGGGCCGGATGCGGCGCCGGCCGGCCCCCGGTGGCGATCAGGATCTGGTCAGCGGTGACGGTCCGATCCTCCCCGAGAAGATGCACCACATGCGGATCAACCAGCATGGCGCGCGAATGGAACGTCTCGCCGCCGGCACCTTTCACGTTCTTCTCGTAGATGGCTTCCAGCCGGGCAATCTCCTTGTCCTTGTTGGCGACCAACGTCGGCCAGTCGAAACTGGCCTCGGGCACGCTCCAGCCGTAGCCGGCGGCGTCAGCAAAATGCTCGGGAAATTGCGAGGCATAGACGTAGAGCTTCTTCGGCACGCAGCCGCGAATGACGCAGGTGCCGCCATAGCGGTATTCCTCGGCGATGCCGACGCGCTTGCCGAGCGCCGCCGCGACACGGGCCGCCCTCACCCCTCCGGAGCCGCCGCCGATGACGAAGAGATCGTAGTCGTAACCGGCCATGCGTGGCTCCTTGCCTTCAAAAATGCCTGAGACAGGTAGGCTGCTCATCACCAAAAGAAAAGCCCGGACAAAGCCGGGCTTTCTGGTCCAGCGGCCGTCAGGCCGCGCAGCAAGGCAAATCAGTTCTGCGTGTTGTCGGCCGGCGCATCGCCGTCAGCCGGAGCCGAGCCATCGGCCGGCGCGGCACCATCCGCGGGAGCGGGCGCGGCCGGAGCGGCGGCCTTCGACGCGGCAGCCAGCGTTTCGCCCACCTGCTGGGCGAGGTCTCGGGCGACGCCGTTCTGCCAGATGTCGGCTGCCTTGACGAGATCGCGCGTCACTGCCGGACCGCTGTCCAGCAGCTTCTTGCCCGAATCGGAGCTGTAGAAGGTCGCGATGTCGTTGAGCTCCTTCTCGGAGAACACCTTGGCGTAGGCAAGGGCTGCTTCCTTCTCAAGATCGGCGCGGCGCGCCGCCAGCGCCATCGCCTTCTCGCTGACGGTCTTGCCGATCAGTTCCTGCATGTCGGGGTTCTTCTGGATGAGCTGGTTCTCAAGCGCCGCCGCTGCCTGCGGCAGGATGTTGTCGAACGGGTCGGTGGCATGGATGGCAGCGACGGCGGCGCGCGCAGCCTTCAGGTGCGATTCGGAGACGTCCTGCGCAAACGCCGGCGAGGACAACGCAAGGACAGCCGAAGCCGCCAGAGCGGCCGAGAAGCGGCGAACCCGGTTATGCAACATCATGGTCGATAGAACTCCCTGGTTTTCGGGCGGCATGGACGGTTTGGATGCCGTCGCCGCCGGCGATGATGGCCGCTGACGCCAGCCCGATGAAAAGACCATGCTCGACAACGCCTGGAATGGCGTGGAGAGCATTCGAAAGCGCTCTTGTATCCGGAATGCGGCCAAAAGATGCATCGAGGATAAAATGGCCGCCGTCTGTAACAAATGGCTGGCTCCCCGTCATCCTCAATGTAACCGGGCCGGAAAGGCCGAGGCCCGCGGCGGCCGCGCCGATCGCGATCTCGGTCGCGCGCAGGCCGAATTTGTTGACTTCGATCGGCAGCGGAAAGCGGCCGAGCGTCTCGACCATCTTTGACTGGTCGGCGATCACGATCATGCGCCCGGACGCCGCCGCGACGATCTTTTCGCGCAGCAGCGCGCCACCGCCACCCTTGATCAGCGTGAGGGCCGGGTCGACCTCGTCGGCGCCATCGACAGTGAGGTCGAGCTCCGGCGTCTCTTCGAGCGTCGACAGCGGCACGCCGAGCTCGCGGCAAAGTGCTGCGGTGCGCTCCGAGGTCGGCACGCCGATGACGCTTAGCCCGGTGGCGACCTTCTCGGCGAGCAGGCGCACGAACTCCTCGGCCGTCGAGCCGGTGCCGATGCCAAGCCGCATGCCGTCGGTGACATGGCCAAGGGCGGCCCGCGCGGCTTCGACCTTCAGTTGCCTCGCGTCCATGATTGCACGTCGTCCCCGGGAAAGGCTGATTTGGGCGCTCCTAGCATTTTTGCCCGCCCGGTCAAAGGCCGCGCTCTGCTTGTGCTCAAAGCCGGTGGATTGGCCAAGCCGGCTTGCCTGATCGGGGCACAGGGGTTATCGCCACGGGCGACGCAACCGCACAGGACTGCCCATGACCAGACCGATCATCGTGTTCGACCTCGACGGGACGCTCGTCGACACGGCGCCGGATCTGCTCGACAGCCTGAACCACAGCCTCGCCGCCAGCGAACTCGCGGCGGTCGACGAGGCAGGTTTCAGGCGCTTCGTCGGCCATGGCGGGCGGGTGATGATCGAGCGGGCGCATGCAGCGCAGCAGCGGGCGCTGGCGGCGGAGGAGCACGATCGGCTGCTAAGACTGTTCCTCGACCACTACACGCTCAACATTCCCGGCAAGTCGCGCCCCTACCCCGGCGTCGTCGAAGCGCTCGACCGCTTCAAGGACGCCGACTTCCTGCTCGCGGTCTGCACCAACAAATACGAGGCGAACTCGGTGGCGCTGATCGACGCGCTCGGCCTGGCGCGGTATTTCGCCGCGATCGCCGGCCAGGATACGTTTGCCTTCCGCAAACCCGACCCGCGCCATCTCACTGAAACCATCAGGCTGGCCGGCGGCGATCCGCAGCGCGCGCTGATGGTTGGCGATTCGCAGACCGATATCGACACCGCCAAGGCCGCCGGCATTCCGGTGGTGGCGGTCGATTTCGGCTATACCGATCGCCATGTCAGGGAATTCGAGCCGTCGGCCGTGATCTCGCATTTCGATGCGCTCACCCTCGGCC
>NZ_RZOI01000293.1:0-6873 GCF_004022645.1 Mesorhizobium sp. M4A.F.Ca.ET.020.02.1.1
AGCGGTGACTTTACCGAGGCCGCCGAGCCATTCCGCCTCTTTGCCACATGGCTGGAGGATGCGACCAAAAGCGAGCCCAACGACCCCAACGGCGTGGCGCTGGCGACCGTCGATGCCGACGGCATGCCTGATGTGCGGATGGTGCTGCTCAAGGGGTTCGACGAAAGCGGGTTTGTCTTCTACACGAATTTCGAGAGCGCCAAGGGCCGCGAGATTCTTGGCAGCATGAAGGCGGCGATGTGCTTCCATTGGAAATCGCTGCGCCGTCAGGTGCGCGTGCGCGGGCCGGTGGAGATCGTCAGCGATGCCGAGGCCGATGCCTACTACGCGACGCGGCCGCGCGGCAGCCGCATCGGCGCTTGGGCCTCGAAACAGTCGCGGCCTCTGGAAAGCCGCTTCGCGCTGGAGAAGGCGGTGGCCGAATACACCGCGCGCTATCCAATCGGCGAGATCCCGCGGCCAAAACACTGGTCCGGCTTCCGCATCGTGCCGCAGACGATCGAGTTCTGGCACGACCGGCCGTTCCGCCTTCACGACCGCCTGGTCTTCACGCGCAACGCGGAAGGTGGCTGGGACAAGACGCGCCTCTATCCGTGACAGTGACGGACGGGTGGCCGGATCAATCCTTTTCCAACTGGAACAGCAGGAAATGCGGCCGCTCGCTGGCGACGCCGACGGCCGGCCGTATCGTCCTTGTCGCCTGTTTCGGCACCAGGAAGGTCTCGCGCAGGTTGAGGGTGTCGCCGCTCTTGGCGCCGGAGAAGATCGCCGACGTGCAGGTCTGCACGTGGTCCTGCGTTTTCAGCGATACCGCCGATGTCGGCGACCAACGCCGACCGTCCTTGTCCATCAGCACTATCCTGCAGCCGATCCAGAGTTTTTGCAGATCGGGATCGCCCACTTTCACCGAGAAGTCGGCCAGCACAGGGACCGAATCCGGCGGCAGGTTCGCCATGCCAAAGGCGCCGCGCAAATCGGTTAGCTTCCAGTCGCTGCCGCCGAAATGGGCGCTCTCTCCCCAGACAACGCTTCGGGCGAAGAGATCGTTGTTGCCAAGCAGCGTCCTAACACTGTCGTAAGCCTCAACTGCCAAGGCCAAGGGGATAAGCAGCAGCAGCGACCACAGGCTGCGGCGGCGCCATTTCCGCTCGCTCGTCCCGCTCTCCCGATCCAGAATTTCTGCCGCCATTCGATATCCCTCAGATCGGCTGCGTCATGTCCAGTGTGTCTACCGTGCCGGGCGGCAAGCCGTCGGGTCCAATCGCGACGGGCCCGAGCGATATCTCGGCCCGCGAGTCGAGTGCGGACATCAGCTTTTCCGAAACCAGCAGAGTGGCATCGCTGACTTCGTCAGGCCGCAGCTCGAAGATCAGCCTCGCCTTCCTCGGCAGGCCGGGGTCGATGGCCACGGGAAGGAGTCCATCGGCGAAGGACAGCCGCTCGGTCTGGTCATAGGTCAGGCCTGTCGACCCGCGCCAGGACGCGACCGCTACCGTCGTCGATTGCGCCGGCGCCGCAAACTCCACCGTGACCACGGCCCAGATGCCGCCTGTGGTCAAAACCTTGCTGTCACCGAACTTGTCAACTTTCAGTTTTCGGGCGAATTCGACCTTTTCGGCCCGGACCTCGAAGCTTCGCCCGACGGCCATGTCGCCGAGCGAGCCGCGGGCGGGGATCGGCCCGACAAGGTCGCCATAGTGCGGCTTCGACACCTGCAGGCCGTAGCAGAGCGACACTGCGACGAGCAGCAGGACGATGTTCGCCAGTTTGCGCATCATGGCCGGATATCCGCGGCACTAGGCCCGCTGCCAACCGGCAGCTTCAGCGTGCCGACCGGTGCCGGATTGAACCAGCCGGGCAGGCCGTAGAGATTGTCGCGCTGCTTGTAGGTCTTGCGGATGACCGTCAGGTCGAGGCTTGCCGGCGGTGCCGCTCCGTCCGGCAATTGCCAGACATAGGCCATGCGCTCCGGCATGCCGGGGTGCAGTTCCGGTGACAGCGTGGAATCACGCGTCAGCACGATGAACGGTCTCGTCGTCGGATCGACGGTTGCCTGGGCGGCCTGCAGCAGGTCGAAATAATCCTTTGTCGACTTGGCGGTGTGGTTGGTCATTTCGAGCTCGAGGACCAGCGCCTTGGCGCCAGGCTTCAGCGGTACGCCGTAGGGGTTCTCGCCTTCGGTCGAATAGGCCTTGAGCGACCTGAGCAGCCACTGGCCCGTCTCGATTCCGCTGGCGGGCACCAGAACCGGCAGCGGCTCTTGCCTTGCGCCGAAGGCGCCCATGACGCCGGCTACCCCAATCGCCGCCACTGTGCCGATGCCGGCCACCAACCATGCCTTCAGGCGGGAGCGGGCGTCTTCAAACATTCTGGGCCTCGGCCTCTCCACCGGCCGGGGAGCCGGCCGGCTGCATGCTGTCAATTGTCTGGCGCTTGGGCAGCGCGAATGCCGTTTCCAGGATCGCGGCGAGGAAACAGATTCTTATCGGCTCGACGAGAATGCCGGTCGAAGAATCCTGGAACGGGCTGCCGAAGAGCAGCGAAACGCCCTCCGACAGCACCTGCCAGGTGTCTAGCTCATGCGGGCCGATGACGCGTGTCATTCCGAGCCACGCCCAGGCGGCCAGCCAGTCGATCAGGCGATAACCGACGATCAGCGTGACAATGAGCACCACACCCGAGCTCAGCGTGATGCGCACGCCATTGGCGATCGGCAGGTAGCGCGAGCGATAGCCGGAGATGAAGTGCTCGACGAAATCGCGCAGGAATTTCGGAATGGCGCGGTAGCGCTCGCCGAAATGTTCGACGCGCCGGTGCACACGCATCAGTTCCTTGTCGTCGCGCACGTCGTAGCCGTAGATCAGTGCCGCGAGCACCAGCCAGATCACCGGCAGGAGCATATAGAAGGACAGGTTGACCAGCCTGGTGGTCGTGTCGATGGAGGTGACCTCGACCGGAACCATGGGATCGGCAAAGGCGCTTGCGACCGGATTGGCCATACTCTCCGCGGCGGCCTGCAGGACGGACAGGATGTTGCGGCTCATGATCCAGCCGACGATCTCGTCCTTCCAGCGCGAAATCACATACAGACCAATGAAGATCCAGTTGGTCTCGCAGATGACAACGACAATCTGCCAGAAGGAGCGAGATCCGCCGCGCGTCTGCATGCTGGCGGCCAAGCGCCGGATCAGCCACGAGATCGCGACCGAAAAAATCAGCCAGCGCGAATCGAGCACATCGAGGACGTTGCCGGCCCCTTCGCCGAAGGGCGCCATGTCGAGCGTGACGCGGGAATACTGCCGAACCGTGTCGCCGAGAAACCCCCAGGCAGCGTAGTAGGCGAAGAAGGGCAGCAGCGCGACGGTGACCATGCGTGCCAGTCGCACGCCACCTGTACCAGGCTGCGCTTCGCTTTCGCCACGCGCCGCCTGCTGTGCCACACGCGTTGCCGGTAAGGCGGGCAGCAGCGTCTGGAACATGGCGACGGTGACAATGAGCTGCGTCAGCGCAACCAGTGTCAGCAAGGCAAGCCCCGCCATATGATTGACAAGGGCAGTGCGCGCGGCGATCTGCATGAACAGGTCACCGAACACGGTACCCAGAAGCACCAGGGCGACCAATTGCGGCCAGAAGCGCCACCAGAGCTTTAAGGTCAGTGCTAGCGGCTTTGCGGCATCGGCAAGCATGTCGAGGCGTTCAATCAGTCAGTGAACGCCCTCGCACTGTTTTGATTGGTCGTGCATCGATGGCAACGTCTCGGCTCATGTCCTCTCCGCCTCGTAGGACACCCCTGCCGCCTGCTCGTGAGATAGGGCGCGAGTAGTTGCATGTACAGGTCAAAATCACGCCATGCGTGAGTTTTTCAGACAATGCACAACTTGCGTGCGCCCTGGCTTTGTCGGAGCGCTGCGGGGATCTTTCGGTCAGCCCTTCTTCCTGGTCATGAATGCGGTGAGTGCGGCGCGGGCCTCGTCGGATTTCAGACGTTCGCGGAAATGCTCGCTCTCGACCTTGATGCGGGCAACAAGATCCTCGCGCGAGCCGCGCATCAGGTCGCGCGCGATCTTGAGCGCCTGCGGCGGCTTGGCGGCAATCTCGTTGGCAGACGAGAGCACCGCTGCTTCCAGCGCGTTCCCCTCGACTACGTCGTAAATCAAGCCGGCAGCCTTTGCCCGCTCGGCGGAGAAGCCTTCGCCCAGGCCGAGCAGGGCGAAGGCGCCTTGCTGTCCGAGTATCCGCGGCGCGAGCAGGCTCGAGCCGGCCTCGGGCACCAGACCGAGATCGACGAATGGCGTGCGAAAGACGGTGCGCGATGTGGCGAATGTCAGGTCGCAATGAAGGTTGAGCGTGGTGCCGATGCCGACCGCGATGCCGTCGACGCCCGACACCATCGGCTTCTGCGTCTTGGCCAGCGCCATCAGGAAATCCCAGACTTCCGTGCCGCCCTCGCCGCCGGTGGCGATGACCATGAAGTCGGCAAGGTCGTTGCCGGAGGAAAAGGCGCCGGGTACGCCGAGGAAGACGTGCACGCGAACGGCAGGATCGGCATCGCCCTCGGCAAGGGCTGTCGACATCTTCGCGTACATGGCGCGCGTCAGCGCGTTCTTCTTGTCCGGGCGGTTCATGCGGATGATCTGCACGGCGCCCTGGCGCTCGATGAGGATATGGTCGGTCACGGTCCAGTTCCTTCGAATGTCCGGATGTTTCAGGCTGAGATCAACGCCTTGCCGGCCACGGCAAGGCTTTCAGCGCCATCGATGATGCGCTCCTTCAGGGCGCGGGTCTCGCCAAGCAGGTTTTCGGCAAAGAAGCGGCAAAGCGGAACTCGGCCATGGTCTGCGAGTCCGCCCTGCGCCAGATATGCGCCGCCGGCGGTAAGTGAGATCAGCCGAAGATAGGGCGTGGCACCGGCCATCGCGGCATCGGCCTTGCCGTCTGCCATCAGCTTCTGCAGGAAGCGCGTCGCCTCGTCGAGATCGGCGAGCGCCCGGTCGAGATTGTCGGCGGTGTGGCCAAAACCCGCGACATTGGAAGTGCGCACGCCATCGGCGACCGCTTTCAATTCACCGATGTAGCGATGCACGTGTTCGCCGCCGCCGAGCGGCAGCTTGCGCGCCACCAGATCGATCGCCTGGATGCCGTTGGTGCCTTCATAAATCGGCGCGATGCGGGCGTCGCGATAAAGGGCGGCCGCGCCCGTCTCCTCAATGAAGCCCATGCCGCCATGCACCTGGACGCCGAGCGAGGCGACCTCGACGCCGACATCGGTGGAAAATGCCTTGGCAAGCGGCGTCAGCAGATTGGCGCGGTCGCGCCAGTTGGCGGCCGCCTCGCCTTCGCCGACCCGAGCGCGGTCAATGGCATGGGCACAGGAATAGCTGATAGCCCGGGCGATCTGGGTCAATGCCCGCATTGTGAGGAGATTGCGCTGCACGTCCGGGTGATGGACGATCGGCGCCATGCCCGACCCCTCATAGTCCGAGGCCTTGCCCTGCCGACGCTCGTTGGCGTAGGTGATCGCCTTCTGCGTCGCGGTCTCGGCCACCGCCACGCCTTGCATGCCGACGGCAAGGCGGGCGTTGTTCATCATCGTGAACATGCAGGCCAGCCCCTTGTTCTCCTCGCCGACCAGCCAGCCGATCGCGCCGGGGGTCGCGTTCTGGAAACCGTCGCCATAGATCATGGTGCAGGTCGGCGAGGCATGGATGCCGAGCTTGTGTTCCAGGCCGGAGCAGAAGACATCGTTGCGGGCGGCGAGGGAGCCGTCGTCAGCGACCAGGAATTTCGGTACCAGGAACAGCGAGATGCCGCGCGTGCCGGCGGGAGCGTCGGGCAGCCGTGCCAGTACCAGGTGGACGATGTTGTCGGTGAAATCGTGCTCGCCATAGGTGATGAAAATCTTCTGGCCGAAGATGCGATAGGTGCCATCGCCGGCCGGCTCGGCGCGGGCGCGCAGAGCAGCGAGATCGGAACCGGCCTGCGGCTCTGTCAGGTTCATCGTGCCCATCCACTCGCCGGAGACGAGCTTCGCCAGATATTTTTGCCTCAGCGCCTCGGAGGCGTGCTTGTCCAGCGCCTCGACCGCGCCCATGGTCAGCGTCGGGCCGATGCCGAAGGCCATGGCGGCGGAATTCCACATTTCGAGCGCGGCAACGCCGAGCATGGTAGGCAGGCCCTGGCCGCCGAATTCCTCCGGACCGGACAGCGCATTCCAGCCGCCTTCGATCCAGCGCCGGTAAAGCTCCTTCCAGCCGGGCGGGGTGGTGACGGCCGCGTCCTTGAGCACCGCGCCATGCTCGTCACCGATCTTATAGAGCGGCGCCACCTCCTCGCTGGCGAAGCGGCCGGCCTCGGCCAGGATGGCGTCGACCAAATCCTCGCCGAGATCGCCGAAAGTGCCGGAATCCAATGCCGGCTTCAGCCCGGCCACATGCTTCAGCGTGAAGGCGATATCCTCGACCGGTGCCTTATACATGCCGATTGCTCCTCCGCTGCCCCGGCCGCTCGATCGTAGGGCCTGGGCCTATGCAAAACCATCCGCCTTTGGGCGGCCTCAAGTCTTCTTTTTACGTAAACGTCAAACTTTGTCACGCGGATTTTGCAATCGCGGCGGCGCGCATTAAATTCTGAGTCCACCAGGCATTCGACCGGCGACAAACCGGAGCCCTCCATGCTCGCCAGACCCGACGCCTCGCCGCGGTGCTCGCTGGCGCATCACCGCAAACGCGCGGCCGAAGGCACGCTGCCGCAGGAGCCGGCGCCCGATCCGTTCGAGGTGCCGTCGCTGTTTCCACGTTGAGCGTCTCATCCGCTTTGAAAGCACTTCCTTAACCATAGCGGTTCAAGATCGATCCCTGGTCAGTGGGGACACCC
>NZ_RZOI01000294.1:0-6857 GCF_004022645.1 Mesorhizobium sp. M4A.F.Ca.ET.020.02.1.1
GAAAAGGGCAAGGTCTGGTGGGTGCCGAAACGGCTCGACGCCGAGGCCATGCACGACGCGGCGAAAGTTCTGCTCGGCCGCCATGACTTCACCACCTTCCGCTCGACACAGTGCCAGGCCGAAAGCCCGGTTCGCACGCTCGACCGGCTGGATGTCAGCCGCTCCGGCGACCTGATCGAGGTGCGAACCTCCGCGCGCTCCTTCCTGCACAACCAGGTGCGCTCGATGGTTGGCTCACTGAGGCGCGTCGGCGACGGCTCATGGACCGCTGCCGATCTCAAGGCGGCGCTCGACGCGCAAGACCGCGCCGCCTGCGGCCAGGTGGCGCCGCCCGACGGCCTGTTCCTCATTGGCGTCGACTATCCGGAAGGATCCTAGCCCTCTACCCTGGTGGGTATGGTGATGCCGAGCAGCGCCTGCAGCCCGAACAGCACGACCAGCGAGGCCACGAACATGCCGGCGAAGACCGCGGTGCCGACGGCGGCCCCCCTGCCGATCACGGCATTGGTCATGCGCCAGGTCAGTATCATCGAGACTGCGAACAGGAGCAGCGACACCAACCCCGGGACCTCGTTGGTCGAGGGCAGGAAAAGCCGGATCAGCGCCGACGGCAGCATCAGCCAGGCGATGATCGCCGACGCCCAGTTGCTGGCGACGACATAGTGGACGAACCGGCCGCCGATGCCGACGCGCGGCGCGACCAGCGCCAGGCCGACCAGCGGCAGCACCCAGGAGCCAATGTCGACCGTCGCCAGCCTGAGCAGCATGCTGAAGCGTCCGGCGAAGGCGTTCGGATCGCCGATCTCGTTGGCGATGCCGACCCAGCCGACGATCAGCGCCGGCGCCGCCACGACGATGGCGAAGAAGGAATTCCAGAAGCCGTCCGCCGACAGGTCGAGCAGGCGCAGCCCGTCGACCTTGCCGAGCATCAGCCGCCAGGCGCCGGCCAGCGACGCGTAGGTTTCGTCAGCCGACAGCACGGTCCTGCCCGAACCAGTCTTCGATGAAGCGCTGATAGATCCCGGTCAGCGTCTCGAGGTCGGCAAGCGCGACGCGTTCGTCGACCATATGCATGGTCTGGCCGACCAGTCCGAACTCGACCACCGGGCAATAGTCCTTGATGAAGCGTGCGTCCGACGTGCCGCCGGAGGTGGAGAGCGCCGGCTTCCTGCCGACCGTCGCCTTGACCGAACTGCTCAGCGTGTCGATCAGCCGCTCGTCGCGGGTCAGGAAGACGTGGCTCGGCCGGTTGCGCCAGACGAGCTCGTAGTCGACCGGGGCCTTCTTGCCTGGCCGGTACTTCTTGCGCCCGGCCGCCTGGTCGAGGCGGTTGTGGATCTCGGCCTGGATGGTCTCGGCCGTCCACGTGTCGTTGAAGCGGATGTTGAAGGTGGCCGTCGCCTTGGCCGGGATGACGTTGGTGGCCGGATTGCCGACGTCGATCGAGGTGACCTCCAGATTGGTCGGCTGGAAATCCTTCGTCCCCTTGTCGAACACCGGATGGAGCAAGGCGTCGACCAGGCTGACCAGCCCGCGCACCGGATTGTCTGCAAGCTGCGGATAGGCGGCGTGGCCCTGGCGCCCGTTGACGGTCACGCTGCCGGAGATTGAGCCGCGCCGGCCGATCTTGATCATGTCGCCGAGCGTGTCCGGATTGGTCGGCTCGCCGACGATCGCGGCATCCCATTTCTCGCCTTTGCCCGCCGCCCATTCGAGCAGCTTCACCGTGCCGTTGATCGCCGGCCCCTCTTCGTCGCCGGTGATCAGCAGCGAGACCGAGCCCTTCGGCCCGCCCGCCTTCTCGACATGGCGCGCCACCGCGGCGATGAAGCAGGCGATGCCGCCCTTCATGTCGACGGCGCCGCGGCCATACATTTCGCCATTGGCGACCTCGGCGGCGAAGGGCGGGTGCGTCCAGGCCGCCGCGTCGCCAACCGGCACGACGTCGGTATGGCCGGCGAACATCAGATGCGGTCCGTTGCCGGAGCGCCTTGCATAAAGGTTCTCGATGTCCGGCGTGCCGTCTTCCGAGAACACCGGACGCTCGACGGCGAAGCCGAGCGGCTTCAGCATTGTCTCAAGCGCGGCGAGCGCGCCGCCTTCGGCGGGCGTCACCGAGGGGCAGCGGATCAGGGCGGCAAGATTTGCGGCGGGGTCGGTGGGCAATTTCATGGACAAAGCGATAATCGAAAGCGAAAGGCCTGTCACGACCAGACGTCATGGCCGGCCATGGCGCCGACATTATGGTTTTCACGTCGTATAGTCGCAGACCAAGGTGAGACTATCGCATGGCCAGGGAAGAAAAGACCATCGCCATTGCCGGCGCCGGCAGTATCGGCTGCTATGTCGGCGGCTGCCTTGCGCTTGCCGGACGCAAGGTGGCTTTGCTGGCGCGCCCGCGCGTCGAGGCGGCGTTGCGCAAGGATGGCTTGCGGGTCAGCGACCTCGATTGCCGCGACCGCCGCATCGCGCCCGCGGCGCTTTCCGTCACCGCCGATCCGGCTGAGGCCCTGGGCGGCGCAGACATCGTCCTGGTGACGGTCAAGAGCGGCGCCACCGAGGAGATGGCGGCGCTCGTTGCGGCGCATGCCAGCCCGGAAGCGGTGGTGGTCAGCCTGCAGAACGGCGTCGACAATGCCGAGAAACTGCGGGCAAGGCTTGCCGGGCGACGGGTGCTTGCCGGCATGGTGCCGTTCAATGTCGTGCAGTCCCCGGATGAGGCGCCGTTTCACGTGCATCGCGCCAGCGAGGGCAAGGTGATGCTCGAGGACGGCGTGGCGGGCCTTGCCGACCTTCTCGATGTCGAGGGGCTCGCGGTCGAAACGCATGCCGACATGACGGCGGTGCTGTGGGGCAAGCTGCTGATGAACCTCAACAACGCTTTGGTGGCGCTGTCCGGACTGCCGTTGGCAACCGAGTTGGCCGACCGCCGCTGGCGGCTGATCCTGGCCGTCCAGATCGATGAGGCGCTGGCGACGTTGAAGGCTTGCCGAATTCGGCCGGCGCGCATTGCCGGCCTGCGCCCGGCGCTGCTGCCCTGGGCGCTCAAACTGCCCGACTGGCTGTTCCGGCGGCTGGCGCGGCGCATGCTGGCCATCGACCCCGAGGCGCGCTCGTCCATGTGGGACGATCTGCAGCGTGGACGGCCGACGGAGATCGGCGAATTGCAAGGCGCGGTGCTCGCTCTCGCCGAAAAGGCGGGCGTTCCGACACCCTTGACGGCACGGGTCGCGGCCCTGGTGCGCGAGGCCGAGCAGCAAAAGCGCGGCTCGCCCCGGCTGCCTCCGGAAGCGGTCACACCTGATCGTCGATCAGGGTGATTTTCTGCCAGATCTTGCGCGACAGGTTGGACGCCAGGTTCTCGACGTCGTTGACGCCGTCGATGACCACGGCGTCATTGACGGACTGGGCGAACAGCGCCGCGATCTTGCCGGTGATCGACAGCATCTCCGAGCAATAGTCGAGGTAGCGGGCGAGGTCGGCGGCATTGGTGATGCGGGCCGGCGAATGCGAGGTCGGCTTGAAATTCGCCGACAGCGTCGCCGGGTCCTTGGTCAGCTGGTGCATGTCGATGACATGGATCAGCGAACGCAGGCCGTGCAGCTGGCGAAACACCTGCTTGCGCTTGATGCGCTCCTCGGTTCTGATCAGCGCCAAGAAGCCGATCACGGCGAGGATGATCATGTTGAGCGAGGCTTCGATGCCTTGCACCGACTGCAGGGCGTCGCTGGTCCGCGAAAGCCGGTCGAGCGGCAGGATGGTGCCGACGAAGACGAACACCAGCGCACCGGCAATGACGGCGGCGGCGATGAGGCCGCGCAGCCACCAGAGCGGCGCTTCCAGCGCCTTGGCGCCCTTTGCCAGGTCGCGCGACAGCGACACCAGCTCGGCGGCGACGCCGCGCAGGCCGGCATCGGGAAACCGCTCGGCGACGCGCTCCTCCAGCCGCTCGGCGGTCTCGATGATCAGCTTCGGATCAAGCGTGCGGTAGCGCATGGCGAGGATCGTCGCTCAGGAATCGGCTGGCGCGTTGGTGCGCCTGCCATAGCGGTTGGGGCCGGGCTGCCCCGGAAACAGGCAAAGCACGAGGAAGGCGACGATCGAGACGACCGGCACGAACAGCACCAGCGCCGCGATCCCGGGCTTGTCGAGATCGTGCAGCCGCTTCACCGCCAGAACGATGTTCGACCATAGCGAGCCGATGAAGGCGATGAAGAAGATGAACGACCACATGTTGCTCTCGGGCGAGCCTTCTGGCACCAGCGTGAAGCGATACAGAGGAAATGCCTGGACGATGGCGACCAGCAATCCGCCGAGAAAATAGGCCGCGCGGCTGACGCGGCCCGAGGTTTTGAAGAAAAGCCAGGTAAGGTCGGATTTTTCAGGCAAGCGGATCCGGTCCATACTGATTGGCGCCCCTGGTGCCTTCAAGGATGCCGAGTTCGACCAGCAACCAGATGCCGCCGATGATAGGTATAAGGCCGATCAGCGTCCACCAGCCCGACTTGTTACGGTCGTGCCAGCGTTTGGCATAGAGGGCAATCGCGAAATAGATCGACGCCAGCGAGACGAGGACGCCGATGATGCCGATCTGGCCGCCGCTGGCCGTAGTGAAACGCGTGCCGAGGATCGCGTCGAGAATGAAGGCAATGATGGCGATGACAATGAATACACCGATGCCAGCCCAGAACTTGGCGCGGTTGATGCGACCCTCGAAGCTTGTCAGAAGATACTTCCAGTCCATGACGCCCCTCCGTGTTGAACCAGCGCGACGGATTGTCGCGCCGGCGGAGG
Source organism: Mesorhizobium sp. M4A.F.Ca.ET.020.02.1.1 (assembly GCF_004022645.1). Taxonomy (NCBI): domain Bacteria; kingdom Pseudomonadati; phylum Pseudomonadota; class Alphaproteobacteria; order Hyphomicrobiales; family Phyllobacteriaceae; genus Mesorhizobium; species Mesorhizobium sp. M4A.F.Ca.ET.020.02.1.1. The sequence continues at coordinate 4,795 of NZ_RZOI01000294.1, forward strand.
GTGCGTCCGTTTCCCGAAAAGATCAATCGCGAAGCAGTTCGTTGATCGAGGTCTTGGAGCGGGTCTTGGCGTCGACCCGCTTGACGATGACTGCGCAGTAGAGGCTTGGGCCGGGTTCGCCGTTGGGCAGCGGCTTACCCGGCATCGAGCCGGCGACGACAACCGAATTGGCCGGCACTTCGCCATAGAAGACCTCGCCGGTGGCGCGGTCGACGATCTTGGTCGACTGGCCGATGAACACGCCCATGCCGAGCACCGAGCCCTCGCGCACGATACAGCCCTCGACCACTTCCGAGCGCGCGCCGATGAAGCAATTGTCCTCGATGATGGTCGGACCGGCCTGCATCGGCTCCAGCACGCCGCCGATGCCGACGCCGCCCGACAGATGCACGTTCTTGCCGATCTGGGCGCAGGAGCCGACCCCGACCCAGGTGTCGACCATGGTGCCCGAATCGACATAGGCGCCGACATTGACGAAGGACGGCATCAGCACGGCGCCCGGCGCGACGTAGGCCGAGCGGCGCACGATCGACGACGGCACGGCGCGGAAGCCGGCCTTCTCGAAATCGACCGCGCTCCAGCCGTCGAACTTCGACGGCACCTTGTCCCACCACACCGCCTGGCCCGGACCGCCCTTGATGATCTCCATCGGGTTCAGCCGGAAGGAAAGCAGCACCGCCTTCTTCAGCCACTGGTTGACATGCCACTTGCCGTCGGCCTGGCGCTCGGCGACGCGGGCAGCGCCGCGGTCGAGCAGGTCGAGCGCCGCCTCGATGGCATCGCGCGTCTCGCCGCGGGTCGCGGTCGAAATCGCGTCGCGCTCGTCAAAAGCCTTCTCGATGGTCTTTTCGAGGCTCGCCAGATCGGGCTTTGACATCAATTCGCTCCGTTACCAAGCTGTTAAGGGACAGCGCCTTAACCTGTTTCAAAGTCGCGCCGACCCAAGCAGGCTTCGTTCGCTTCGCGAAATTGCCTGCCTCAGTCTTTGCCTATCGCAGGTTCTTGTCGCAAAACCGCGGGACACTTTTGCGGAACCTGCTTATGTGAAGGTCGGATAGGGGTCAATCGCGACTGCGTCACGGGACGGCGCAAGTGGAGAAAATGGACGGGTGGATTTGATGACTCCCATGGAAAAGGCGGGATGGACGCCGCTGCCGCATTCGGATGAGGATCTGGAGCGGGCAAAGAGCGTGCCGGACACGCCGCAGACACGCGCCGACACCTACAGGCTGGCCTGGAACGATCCTGACTTCATGACGCGCCGCGAATTGCGCGCGGTCAGGCTGCAGCTCGAGCTGCTGAAGCCGGAGATGATCCTCGCCGAGCGCGGCATCCAGTCGACGGTGATCCTGTTCGGCGGCGCCCGTATTCCGGAGCCCGGCGGCGAGGCCTGGGCGGCGAAGAACGAGACGCAGAAGCAGAACCTCGAGCTGAACAGCCGCTACTACGAGGAGGCGCGCAAATTCGCCCGTCTCTGCTCGCAGCATTCGGCCAGTTCCTACTATCGTGAGTTCGTCGTCGTCACCGGTGGCGGGCCTGGTGTCATGGAAGCGGGAAATCGCGGCGCCGACGACGTCGGCGCGCCTTCCATCGGCCTCAACATCGTGCTGCCGCACGAGCAGGCGCCAAACGCCTACGTGACGCCGGAACTTTGCTTCAACTTTCACTATTTCGCCATCCGCAAGATGCATTTCGTCATGCGCGCCAAGGCCGTCGCGGTGTTCCCGGGCGGCTTCGGCACGATGGACGAATTCTTCGAGACGCTGACGTTGATCCAGACCGGCCGCATGGAGCGCGTACCGGTGATCCTGTTCGGCAAGGCCTTCTGGCAGCGTGCGATCGATCTCGATTTCCTCGCCGAGCAAGGCACCATCACGCCCGGCGACCAGGACATCATCGATTTCGTCGACACCGCCGACGAGGCCTGGGACATCATCAGCCGCTTCTACAAATTGTAGGCGGATTCCGCAAAAAGCGCCCACGGTCTTCCGGCAGCAATCTGCGACAAGCAAAAGGCCCGAGCAGCGCGTTCGTCGGCTTGCAAGCGAATGTCAGTACTAGAG
>NZ_RZOI01000295.1:0-6843 GCF_004022645.1 Mesorhizobium sp. M4A.F.Ca.ET.020.02.1.1
GCCTGGTCGCGCAGCGACTGGTCGTGGCCGTCGGCGCCGCCGATGGCGATCACCAACGCCTTCCGGCCGCCGTCGCGCAGCAAGCCGAGGCGGCCGGCGAAATCCTCGGAGGAGAAATTCTTGCCGCGCTCGTCGAGCAGGACCAGCGCCGTGCCTTGCTGCAGCATCGTCTGCAGCTTCTGGCCTTCCTCGCGCCGGCGCTCATTGGCGGTCTGGGCGCGGCCTTCTCCAATCTCGACAAGGCCGGCATATTCCAGCCCCACCACCGGGCCGCTCTTGGCGAAGCGCTCGAAATAGCGGTCGGCGAGTTCTCTCTCGGGGCCGGCTTTCATCCGGCCCACGGCATGAACAGTGATCTTCATCCCTGCCTCGAAGAGCCGCAAATGCATGTCACCCAGGGATGGGGGACACGCACCAAATACGGCTCAGTGAAGGGTCTCTTCCTCGAGGTCCGGCGCCTGCCACATCTTTTCGAGATTGTAGAATTCGCGGACTTCGGGACGGAAGACATGGACGATGATATCGCCCGAATCGATCAGGACCCAGTCGGCGCCGGCCAGCCCCTCGACGCGCGCCATGCCGAGTCCGGCATCTTTCAGCGCCTTGAGGAGGTGATCGGCGACAGCCGAGACATGACGGTGCGATCGGCCCGAGGCGACGACCATGTAGTCGCCGAGGCTCGATTTCCCCTGGATGTCGATTGAGACGATGTTTTCGGCCTTGGAGTCTTCCAGACTGGCAAGGACTGTCTTGATGGCGCGGGACACGGCGTCGTTTCCGCTGATCCCGGCCGGCGAAGGCACGATGTCGGCCTTCTTCCGCAGTGCTGTTCTCAGTGTCTTTCCTTTCGCAGCAAGAACAACCAAATCACCCGCCAAATCAGGGCGACACCACTTAGATAGGCAGAGTTCCGTTGCAGTTTCAAGACGGCGACCCGTGCCGCCGCAAACGCGACCTCTTCCGATTGGTTCCGCTGGCCGGGAAAAATCGGGAACCCATCGCGTCCGCATGGGTTATCGGCTCGCCCACCAACCGGATTTCCCATGATGCCGATCGATCCCCAGGATACCCTCCTCGCCGTGCAGGCAAGCCTTGCGCAGCTCAGCAGTCTGATCGTTTCCTACTCCTTCTCGGCCATAGGCGCCGTCATATTGCTGGTCGTCGGCTATCTCGTCGCCGGCCTTGCCGAACGCTCGATCTTTGCCGGGCTCGGCCATGTCCATGGTTTCGACGCGACGCTGCGCCACTTCTTCTCGAAGATTGTGCGCTACGCCATCCTGATCCTCGTCGTCATCATGGTGCTCGGCCAGTTCGGCGTGCAGACGGCCTCGATCATTGCCGCTATCGGCGCCATCGGCCTCGCCATCGGGCTGGCGCTGCAGGGCACGCTGCAGAACATCGCCGCCGGCATCATGCTGCTTGCGCTGAGACCCTTCCGCATCGGCGAATATGTCGAGGTCGGCCCCATCTCCGGCACCGTGGAGGAGATCGGCCTGTTCGCCACCAGGCTGAGGACGGTCGACGGCGTCTATGTGCTGGCGCCCAATTCGACGCTTTGGAACCAGCCGGTGCGCAATTATACGCGCAACGGTGTGCGGCGCGGCGATGTCACGCTGACCATCGGTTCCTGGAATGACATCGACCTGGCGCAAAAGGTGATGCTCGGCGTCGCCGCCACAGAGCGGCGCGTCAGGCGCGAGCCGGTCCCGATTGCCTTCGTCTCCACCGTCGGAGACAGCGGCGTCGCCATCAGCCTGCGCTACTGGACCTCGGCCGCCGATTTCTTCGCCACTCAGATCGATCTTACCAAACGCGCCAAGCAGGCCTTCGACGCCGAAGGCATTTCGGTCCCGGCGCCGCCACCGGAAGCGCCGAGCCAGGAACCGTCCGTGACCAGGCAATAGGACGCAGGCTCAACGCTAATTGCCGGAGCGACGCTGCTCGTCCGGCGCGAAGGCGAGCTCCACCGGCAGCGGCGCCTGCGCGCACATCGGCGCGAAGCTGCCGGTCGCGGTGGCCGGAACCGGCCGTGCCGCCAGCATCCGCCACAAGACGAACAGGCAGAACGCCGAGGCAATGAAGATCCCGACATAGATGAAGGTTCCGGTGCCGTAGACCGCGGAAAGCGCCGTCACGATGCCCGGCACCACGAACCCGGCCAGCGACCAGGCAAAAAGCATCGAGCTCGACAGGGCCAGCAGGTCATCCTTGCCCGCGCGGTCGGCGGCGTGCGCGCTGGATAGCGAATAGATCGATTCCGACGCCCCATCCCAGATCAGATAGACCGCAAGCAGAACGCCCAGCGCCCCGCCGTCGAAGGTGATGGCGAACAGGCTGGCAACGAGGGCAAGCAGTGCCGCGCCGATCAGCACATAGCGCCGGTCGGTCCGGTCCGAGATCCAGCCGAGCGGTATCTGCAGGATCAGCGTGCCGACCGGCATGGCCGACAACAGCAGCGCCACATCCGCCTGGCTGTAGCCCTTGGCGGTGGCATGGATCGGCGCGAAACCGGAGATGATCATCGACAGGCCGCCGACGGCGAGCATGCCGGCGACGCCGACCGGCGAGATCCGCCAAGCGCGACCAAGCGCGACGGATGCCGCCTGCGGCGGTGGCGGCTGCGCCAGCCGCGTCATGCCGACCGGCAGGATCGACAGCGCCGTGAAGGCGATGCCGATCAGCGGCGCTGCCGACGTCCGGATGTCGATGGCGGCGAGCGTCGCATAGCCGACACCGAGGCCCGCGACATAGGCAACATAGAACACCGCCATGACGCGGCCGCGTATGGCATTGGCCACGGCATCGTTCAGCCAGCTCTGGGCGACGATGAACAGGCCGCATATGGCGAACCCGTAGAGCGCGCGCGCCGCGATCCAGATGAGCGGGATCGGCCCTGCGCCGATCGCGGCGTTGGAGAGCGCGATCAGCGCCGAAAGCACCATGAAGGCGCGCGCATGCCCGACCCGGCGCACCAGCGGGCCAGTCAGGATGCAGCCGGCGAGCCCGCCGGCCGACAGCCCGGTGACGATCAGCCCGGCCCAGGTCGGATCGAAGCCGTCGGCGCCGAGTCGCACCGGGATGAAGGCGAACATCAGCCCGTTGCCGATCGCGATCAGCGCCATCGACACGACAACGCTGGCAATGGCGATCAGCGGCGCCGGCTGCTTGCTATCCTCTCGCTCGATGGTGGTGCGGTTCTTCTCAAGCATTCGTGCAGCATCGCCCACCGCACGGCGAAAGGCCGCCGCAAAAGCGACATCGCCGGACGGGCAGCGGCGCCGACCTCACATGGCCAGAATTTCGCCCAACGGCGAGCTCGGCGGCACATCGGCCAGCCGCAGCTTCCAAAGCGAGCCGTGCCAAAGATGGATCGCCAGCGTTTCCGGCTTCACCACATCGGCGATGGATTTCCGGGGATCGAGCAGCGTGCCAGCGCCCTCGACATTGGGATAGAACACATCCACCGGCGAAGCCTCGCCCAGCAGCCCGTGCTTGCGCGCCAGATAGGTCAGCAGGGGTGGGCCGATCGAGGCATGCGGCAGGTCCTCGAATCCCCTCACCCTACCGAGCGCCCGCAAAGCGCCGAAGCGCAGCCGCTTGGTCCACGAATACCATTCGGGAAACCGCTTAGGGTGGTCGACCGTCTCGACCAGATCGGCGAGGATCGGCGAGCCAACGGGAAGGCTCAGCACCGCATTGTTGATGCGTGTCTCGCTTTCCCAGCCGAACAGATAGGGTCGCCGGCACAGCGGCCGCACGCAATACATGTCGCAGTCGATGTAGATCTCGGCGCCGGTGGCCAGGAGCTTGTAGCGGAAGATGTCGGCGAACAGCGCCAGGCCGCCATTGCGATGCCTGATGATGCGCTCACGTGGCAGGATTCTTGTCGCATCGACGAGTTCGACGCCAGCCGGCGCGTCGCCGGGGTCGTCATAGACATGCAGCAGCGTGCGGTGGCCTGCCCTGACGAAGGACTTCAGGCAGGCGGTGTGCATTGCCCCGAGCGGCCCGCCGATCCAGAAAGCATGAACCGCGGGCAGTCCGGGATCGGTCATGGCTTCGCCAGCTTGCGGATGGCGCTCGACGACAGCGACGAGCGCGGGCCGTGGATGAAGGTCCAGGCCGGCGCCTTCATGCGGGCTAGGCGCGGCGCGTCGCCCTCGTCGACGCGGGCATAGTCGAAGGTCTTGGCGACCACCGAGGACAGGAAGGAGAGCGTGGCGCCCGGGCGGTCGATGACGGCGATCGGGAAGGTCATGACGATCTGGCGCCAGCGCTGCCAGCGGTGGAAGGCGCGCAGCGAATCGGCGCCCATGATCCAGACGAAGTCGACGCCGGGATTGCGCGCCTTGACCAGCGCCAGCGTGTCGGCGGTGAAGCGGAAATGATGCGCGGCCTCGAAGGCGGTGACCTTCATCTTCGGGTTGCGGGCTGTCTTTTCGGAGAGTTCGATGCGCTCGGCGAGCGGCGCCAGCTCGCGCGTGCTCTTCAGCGGATTGCCCGGCGTCACCATCCACCACAGCTGGTCGAGCGCCAGGCGTCTGAGCGCGATCTCGGCGACCAGCGCATGTCCGGCATGCGGCGGGTTGAACGAGCCGCCGAACAGGCCAACCGCAACCCCTTTGCCGGCATGCGGCATGCGTAGATAGTGCGATGGGACGGCGGGCTCGGAAGAGGACAGCATCAGGCTCTTCCGGCGAAAAACGTCACGGCCTCACCTGTCCCGACCCGCGCACGCGGTATTTGAACGAGGTCAGTTGCTCGACGCCGACCGGCCCGCGCGCGTGCATTTTGCCGGTGGCGATGCCGATCTCGGCGCCCATGCCGAACTCGCCGCCATCGGCGAACTGCGTCGACGCATTGTGTAGCAGGATCGCCGAATCGATCTCGTTGAAGAAGCGCTCCACCGCCTGCGTGTCCTCGGCGAGAATCGCTTCGGTGTGGTGCGAGGAGAAGGTCTCGATATGCTCGATCGCGCCCGCGACGCCATCGACCAGCTTCACCGCGATGATGGCGTCGAGATACTCGGTCACCCAGTCGGCATCGGTCGCGGGACTAGCGTCGGAGAACGCCTTCAGCACCTCTCCGTCGGCATGGATCTCACAGCCCGCCGCCCGCAAGGCTACGAGGATGGGCACGAGATGGGTCGCCGCCGCCGCGCGGTCGACAAGCAGCGTCTCGGCCGCGCCGCAGACGCCGGTGCGCCGCATCTTGGCATTGACGGCGATCGTCACCGCCATGTCGAGATCGGCCGATCGGTCGACATAGACATGGCAGATGCCTTCGAGATGGGCAAAGACCGGCACCCGCGCCTCGCTCTGAACACGCTCGACCAGGCTGCGGCCGCCGCGCGGAATGATCACGTCGAGATTGCCGCCGAGGCCCTTCAGCATCTCGCCGACGGCGGCGCGGTCGGCGGTCGGCACCAGCTGGATGGCATCCTGCGGCAGGCCAGCCGCTTTCAGCCCCGCTACCATACAGGCATGGATCGCCGCCGACGAATTGAGCGAATCCGAGCCGCCGCGCAGGATCACCGGATTGCCGGCCTTGAGGCAGAGCGCGCCGGCATCGGCCGTCACATTCGGCCGGCTTTCATAGATGACGCCGACGACGCCGAGCGGCGTGCGCACTCGCTCGATGTGGAGTCCGTTCGGCCGGTCCCATTCTGCGATCACGTCGCCGACCGGATCCTTTAGCGCGGCGATCTCGCGAATGCCGTCGGCCATCGCCTCGATGCGCGACGGTGTCAGTTTCAACCGGTCCATGAAGGAACCGGAAAGGCCGGATTCCTCGCCATTCGAGACGTCGATTGCGTTGGCGTCGAGAATCGCCTGCTCGTTGCGAAGAATGGCTTCGGCCATGGCGACAAGCGCGGCGTTCTTGGCGGCGGTGGTGGCAATGGCCAGCGGTCGGGCCGCGGCGCGCGCCTGGCGGCCTGTCCGTGCCATCAAACTGGCTACATCTTCGCCTTGGTGTTTGTTCAGCATTTGACCGCTCCGGTGAAGCTTGGTGGATTTACACGCGGCCGGCCCTCGCGGCAATGGCTGCAAATTTGGGGGAGCAGCATGAAGAGCGCCATAATCCTGTTTGCTCTCGGCGCGATGCTGGCGCCGACAGCCCTACGCGCCGCCGATTACTGCGACGACAAGCTCGAACCCGGGGAGAGCATCGACGGCAAGGCTATGGCCATGGTGAGTTCCATGTTTTCCATCGGGCTTGCGGAGCGCTATTGCGGCGCACCACCGATGCCACTTTCCCAGATCTTCGTCATTGTCGAGGAGGCCCATGGGTGCGGGCCGCGAGCACGACTCGAGGACAAGTTCAAGAAAACGATGGAGGAAGAAGGTGGGCCAAAGGTAACGACGACCGCCGAATTCATCCGCGAGATGCTATCTGAAGGTGGAAACGATCTTCCCCAAGCCGAACTGGATCGACAAGCCAGGGCTGCCATCGAAACCGAGTTGGGAGGTTGCGGCGAACTTCTGAAAATGCAGCGAGACTTTCAGGAGAGGTACCGCAATCCACCCCAATGGCCGCCGGAGCCCGAGCGCCCATAATCGCGGGCCACGTCTCAGTTGGCGGCGCCGCTCACCACCAGATCGTCGCGGTGGATCATCGCCGAGCGTGCCTCATAGCCGAGCACGGTTTCGATCTCGGCCGTCTTCAGGCCAGCGATCCTTACGGCATCGGCGGCGTCGTAGGCAACCAGCCCGCGCGCGATCTCGCGGCCCTCGGGCGACAGGATCGCCACCGTATCGCCGCGCGAAAAATTGCCGCTGACCAGCTTGACGCCCGCCGGCAGCAGCGACTTGCCCGATAGCAGCGCGCCGATGGCGCCGGCAT
>NZ_RZOI01000296.1:0-6801 GCF_004022645.1 Mesorhizobium sp. M4A.F.Ca.ET.020.02.1.1
TCATCCGCCCTCGGGCACCTTCTCCCCGTGAAACGGGGAGAAGGAAGGCTCAGGCCTCAGGCCGTCGGCTGCTTGGTCTTCCTGAGATAAGGCAGCACCGTCTCATACGCCCCGAAGCGCTTGATCGCGTCCTCGTTGGAAACCGCGGCGGTGATGATGACGTCCTCGCCCTGCTTCCAGTTCGCCGGCGTCGCCACTTGATGCTTGGCCGTCAGCTGGATGGAATCGATGACGCGCAGGATCTCGTCGAAGTTGCGGCCGGTGGTCATCGGATAGGTCAGCACCAACTTTATCTTCTTGTCCGGCCCGATGACATAGACCGAACGCACCGTGGCGTTGTCGGCCGGCGTGCGGCCTTCCGAGCTCTCGCCGGCGCCTGCCGGCAGCATCTCGTAGAGCTTGGCGACCGCGAGGTCCTTGTCGCCGATCAGCGGATATTTCACCTCCTGGCCGGTCGCCGTCTTGATGTCAGCCTGCCATTTGTCGTGGCTGGCGACCGGGTCGACGGAAATGCCGATGATCTTGACGTTGCGCTTTTTGAATTCGCCTTCCAGCCCGGCCATCGTGCCGAGCTCGGTCGTGCAGACCGGCGTGAAATTCTTCGGGTGGCTGAACAGCACCGCCCAGCCGTCGCCGATCCATTGATGGAAGCTGATCGTCCCTTGCGTGGTTTCGGCCGTGAAGTCCGGCGCGATATCGTTGATACGAAGACTCATGACGTGTCCCTACCCTTTGACTGTCGCCGGCATGCCGCGCCGGCACCGCTCGCAATCTCTACCACTCTGACCGCATGCTTCATACGGCAACCGCCGCCGAGAATGGCACCGGCGACGAAATATTTTCACCTTTTCCGGGCAAATGCGGCAGGAATTTCTGCCGCGTCGAGGCTCAGGCCTTCTTGATCGCCAGCGTCGTCGCGAGGTCTTCCATGCGCTGGGCCAGCGCGCCCAGCGCATCGGTCAGCACGCTGTCGTTCTTGCCGGCCTTGGCCAGCGCCTCGTCGCGCGTCTTGCGCAGCGTCACCACTTCGCTTTCCATGCCCTTGACGCGTTTCTGCAGCTCGGAAAGCTCGTCCATGACCATGATGCCGGCCATCACCGTCAGCCGCTGGTCGCCGATCTCGCCGAACGAGTCCTTGAGATGCGCGACATAGCGGTCGAAACGCTCGGCCAGGTCGATCAGATGCTCTTCCTGGCCCTCGTCGCAGGCCATGCGATACTGCTTGCCGTCGATGGAAACCGTGACCTGTGCCATTGGCCTACCTGTCCAACACCGCGCGGATGGTTTCCATGGCGGTCACCAGCCGGCGCGAGACTTCCTTGTTGGCGTCTTCCAGCCGTTCGGCTCGCGCTTCGGAATTGTCGAGCTCCTGCGCCAGCCTGGAGCGATCGGCGTTCATGCGCTGCACCTCCGCCTCGGCCTCCGAATAGTCGCGCTCGTGCTCGAGCTTGGCCGCGACGGCGTTTTCCAGGCCTTCGATGGCTTTGCCCAGCCTGGCGATGACTTCCTTGAGCGTCGTTTCCCCGGTCATGGCTCGTCCTGCACCCTGCCCATCACCGAATCGTTCGCGTTCAGAACGCGTTATCCAGGAAACATTAGGCGCCGTGTGAAGGCAACGTCAATAAAGCTCTCGCGACTGTCCCCCGCTAACGCTAATGTAAGTCTGTCGGGACCATCACAAGGCCGGCAAAAACGCACCGATTTGTTGACTCAAGGGCCGCGCCTGCTATGTGTCGCGCACCCTTTCCAGGCCTCTCCCAAGGCCTCAAACCCCCACCCCGGAGGAAGCATGACCTCGCGTGAACAACATGACCGGATGGCCAATGCGATCCGTTTTCTCTCCATGGACGCAGTCGAGAAGGCGAATTCCGGCCACCCCGGCCTGCCCATGGGCTGCGCCGACATCGCCACGGTGCTGTTCACCCGCTTCCTGAAATTCGACGCCAGGGCCCCGCACTGGGCTGACCGCGACCGCTTCATCCTGTCGGCCGGCCACGGCTCGATGCTGCTCTATTCGCTGCTTTATCTGACCGGCTACGAGGACATGACCCTCGACCAGATCAAGAATTTCCGCCAGCTCGGCTCGAAGACCGCGGGCCACCCCGAATATGGCCATGCCGCCGGCATCGAGACCACCACCGGGCCGCTCGGCCAGGGCCTTGCCAACTCGGTCGGCTTCGCGCTCGGCGAGCGCATCATGAATGCCGCCTTCGGCAAGGATCTCGTCGACCACTACACCTATGTGCTGGCCGGCGACGGCTGCCTGATGGAGGGCGTCTCCCAGGAGGCCATCGCGCTCGCCGGGCATCTCAAACTCAACAAGCTGATCGTGCTGTGGGACAACAACAACATCTCGATCGACGGTCCGGTGTCGCTGGCCGACAACACCGACCAGGTCGCCCGCTTCCAGGCCTCCGGCTGGAACGCCAGCCACATCGACGGCTTCGATCCGGAAGCGATCGCCTATGCGATCGAGGCGGCGCGTCACTCCGACAAGCCGACGATGATCGCCTGCAAGACCACCATCGGCTTCGGCGCCCCGACCAAGGCCGGCACCAACAAGGCGCACGGCTCGCCGCTCGGCGCCGAGGAGATCGCCGGCGCGCGCAAGTTCTTCGGCTGGGACTCGCCGCCCTTCGAGATTCCGGGCGACATCCTCGACGCATGGCGCGCGGCGGGTCAGGCCGGTGCCAAGGCCCGCGCTGACTGGGAAGGGCGTCTCGCCAAGACGGACGCCGAGCTGAAGGGCGAGTTCGAACGCCGTGTCAGTGGCAAGCTGCCGTCGAACTTCGACAGCGTCATTGCCGACTACAAGAAGAAGCTCTCGGCCGACAAGCCAAAGGTCGCCACCCGCAAATCGTCGGAGATGGCGCTCGAGGTCATCAACGGCGCTGTGCCGGAAACCATCGGCGGCTCGGCCGATCTCACCGGCTCCAACAACACCAAGACCAGCCAGACCAAGAATATCACGCCGGACGATTACGGCCAGCGCTATGTCCACTACGGCATCCGTGAGCATGGCATGGCGGCGGCGATCAATGGGCTAACGCTGCATGGCGGCCTTATCGCCTATGGCGGCACGTTCCTGTGCTTCTCCGACTATGCCCGGCCTTCGATGCGCCTGGCCTCGCTGATGGGCATTCGTTCGATCTTCGTCATGACCCATGACTCGATCGGCCTTGGCGAGGATGGGCCGACGCACCAGCCGGTTGAGCATATGGCAGCGCTGCGCGCTATTCCGAACCACAAGGTCTTCCGCCCGGCCGACGCGGTCGAGACGGCGGAATGCTGGCAGCTGGCGCTCGAATCCGAAAAGACGCCGTCGACGCTGGCGCTGACCCGCCAGAACCTGCCGACCGTTCGCACCGAGCACAGCGAGAAGAACCTCAGCGCATCCGGCGCCTATGAGCTGGCCGCGGCAAACGGCGAGGCGGCGGTGACGATCTTCGCCACCGGCTCCGAAGTCGAGGTCGCGCTCGGCGCGCGTGATTTGCTGCAGCAGCACGGCCACCCGACCCGCGTCGTATCGGTGCCCTGCTTCGAACTGTTCGATCAGCAGAGCGACGACTACCGCAGAAACACGATCGGCAGCGCGAAGGTGAAGGTCGCCATCGAGGCCGGCATCCGTCAGGGCTGGGACCACATCATCGGCAGCGACGGCATCTTCATCGGCATGACCGGCTTCGGCGCCTCCGGCACCATCGAGCAGCTCTATCCGCATTTCGGCATCACCGCCGATGCTGCGGCGAAAGCGGTGGAAGCCCGCCTGCATGGCAAGTAAGGGTTGAGGCAAGCGAGCCCGCCAAAACCGCGCATGGCCGTTTCGGCGGACTGGCCCAACCTAATCGATTTAAATCCAGGCCTTCCAAGGCTGGATTCTTTGTCCGTCCGCCGCTATGAAGCTGCGGACCCCATCCGCCTCCCAGGGAGAGAAACATGACCGTCAGAGTTGCCATCAACGGATTCGGCCGCATCGGCCGCAACATCCTGCGCGCCATCCATGAATCCGGCCGCAAGGACATCGACGTCGTCGCCGTCAACGATCTCGGCCCGGTCGAGACCAATGCGCATCTGCTGCGCTACGACAGCGTGCATGGCCGCTTCCCGCACGAAGTGACGGTCGACGGCGACCAGATCTCGGTCGGCTCTGAGAAGTTCAAGGTCACCGCCATCAAGGACCCGACCCAGCTGCCTTGGAAGGAACTCGGCATCGACATCGCGCTCGAGTGCACCGGCATCTTCACCGCCCGCGACAAGGCCGCCGCGCATCTCACCGCCGGCGCCAAGCGCGTCATCGTCTCGGCGCCGGCCGAAGGCGCCGATCTCACCGTCGTCTACGGCATCAACCACGACAAGCTGACCAAGGACCATATCGTCATTTCGAATGCGTCCTGCACCACCAACTGCCTGGCGCCGCTGGCCGCCGTGCTGCACGAGACGGTCGGCATCGAGAAGGGCATGATGACGACGATCCACTCTTACACCGGCGACCAGCCGACGCTGGACACCATGCACAAGGATCTCTACCGCGCCCGCGCGGCTGCGCTGTCGCAGATTCCGACCTCGACCGGTGCGGCCAAGGCGATCGGCCTTGTGCTGCCCGACCTCAAGGGCAAGCTCGACGGCATCTCGATCCGCGTGCCGACCCCGAACGTCTCGGTCGTCGACTTCAAGTTCATCGCCAAGCGCTCGACCACCGCGCAGGAAATCAACGAAGCGGTGATCGCCGCATCCAAGGGCAAGCTGAAGGGTGTTCTGTCGGTCACCCATCACCCGAATGTCTCGATCGACTTCAACCACGATCCGCATTCCTCGATCGTGGCGCTTGACCAGACCAAGGTGATGGACGGCAACTTTGTGTCGGTGCTGTCCTGGTACGACAATGAATGGGGCTTCTCCAACCGCATGGGCGACACCGCCGTCGCCTTCGGCAAGACCATCGCCTGATCGACGCAGGCCGCAATCTTTCCAGATCAGACGCCCGGCTTCGGCCGGGCGTTTTTCGTTTGCAGGCCGGCTGGCGCCCCGAGCGGCAAAACCCCCGGAAATCAGCCCCATAGGAGCAAAAAATCACGCTGCCGCCTTGCGCTGGTCATGTCTTCGCCCCACTCTGCCGTAAAGCGGGGAGGGAGGCGGATTTGAGGGGCAATTCCGGATGGAGCATGCGATCTATCTTGTAACGCTGGTCGGCACCGCCCTTGTCGTTGCCGCCGCGTTTTCGAGCCTGATCGCCTTTCGCTTCGGCGCTCCCCTTCTGCTGCTGTTCCTCTGCATCGGTCTGGCCACCGGAACCGATGGTCTCGGCATCGAGTTCGACAATGCCCGCCTGGCTTACTTTGCCGGCTCACTGGCGCTGGCCGTCATCCTCTTCGATTCCGGGTTCGGCACGCCGCTCAATGCCTTGCGCCAGGCGGCCGGACCGGCACTGTCGCTGGCGACCGTCGGCGTCATCCTGACCACCGGCCTGTTCGGGGCCGCTGCCTATTACATGCTCGACCTCACCTGGCTGGAATCCTTCCTGCTCGGCGCCGCCGTCGCCTCGACCGATGCAGCGGCCGTCTTCTTCCTGCTGCGAGCCGGCGAGATCAATCTGCGCGAGCGCGTGCGCGCGACGCTCGAGGTGGAATCCGGCACCAATGACCCGATCGCCATCTTCTTGACCATCACTCTGGTCGAGATCATCGCCGCCCACGCCAATCCCGAAGCCAATGTGCTTGCCACCAGCCTCGTGCTCGGCTTCCTCATCAGCATGGGGCTTGGCGCCGTCATCGGCGTTCTCGGCGGCCTTGCCATCGTGCGCCTGGTCGAGCGGCTGAACCTCGACCACGGCCTGTTGCCGATCTTCGTGCTGACGCTGTCGCTGATGGTGTTCGCGGCCGCCGGCGCCATTGGCGGCTCGGGCTTCCTGGCGGTCTATCTCGCCGGGCTGGTATCGGGCAATTCAGACATCCGCGCCGTCACCATCCTTAGGCGCTTCCAGGACGGCATGTCGTGGCTGGCACAGATCATCATGTTCCTGATCCTTGGCCTGTTTGCCACGCCCTCGCAATTTCCGGCGATCCTGGTGCCGGCGACCTTGCTCGGCCTGTTCCTGATCTTCGTCGCGCGGCCGATCGCCGTCTGGCTCTGCCTGGTCACGTTCCGCCTGCCACGGCCCGAGGTCGCTTTCGTCTCATGGGTCGGCCTGCGCGGCGCGGTCTCCATCCTGCTCGCCATCACGCCGCTGCTCGGCGGCCTGGAAAACGGCCGCCTCATCTTCAACGTCGCCTTCATCATTGTGCTGGTGTCGCTGGTCGTGCAGGGCTGGACCGTCGGCCCGCTGGCGCGCCGCCTCGGCCTCATCGTGCCGGCGAGGCTCGGGCCCCTGGACAAGGTCGAGCTCGAACTGCCGGGCTCTGCCCATCACGAGCTGCTCGCCTATCGCGTGGCGCCGGGCAGCCCGGTGGCGCGTGGCGAGCGCATCCCGCGTTGGGCGCGGCCCTCGCTGGTGCTGCGCGACGGCCGCTCGATGCGCTTCCAGGACATGGGCCGGCTCGCCGCCGGCGACCAAGTATACATCTTCGTGCCGGACCGTTATCCGCGCCTGCTCGACAAGCTGTTCGCCAGCCGCGCCGTGGTCGATCCGGAGGACGCGGACTTCTTCGGCGCCTTTGCGCTAGATCCGACGCGCTCGGCCGAGGAGTTGGAGGCTGCCTACGCGCCGGGCTTGACCGAGGCAGAACGCAAGCTGACGGTCGGCGCCCTGGTCACGGAGCGGCTCGGCGGCCATCCCGCATATGCCGCCCGGGTGCTGATCGGGCC
>NZ_RZOI01000297.1:0-6776 GCF_004022645.1 Mesorhizobium sp. M4A.F.Ca.ET.020.02.1.1
ACCTCGCTGTCGCTCTGGCTGCGCCAGGTCAAACTCGGCGGGAGCCTCGCATGATGTCCATCAACGGTTCGCTCGCGCCCGCACTCCGTCAGAATTCGGCTGAGCCGGTCGAAAAGAGCGGCCGGGAGCGCCGCTTCTACCGGGCCTATGGGCTGACGATTAGGTCGGAGGTGGCCTTGCCCGAACTGGAGGCCACGGCGCCGGCCGAGCCAGACATTGTGATCGCGGTGGGCCCGATCGACCATCCAGGACTCCAGCTCGTGGCCGGAACCGCCTTTCGCTTCGAGCCGGCGCGGCAGTATCTCGCCTGGGAGGCGGTCGGCGCTTTCCTGATCAGCGATGCCCGCCGCATCGACATCGAGCCCGTGCCCGGCATCGACGACCAGCTGATCGCCTTCCCGCTGCTGGGGCCGGTCATGGCGCTGCTTCTGCACCAGCGCGGCCTGCTCGTGCTGCATGCCAGTGCGATCGCCGTCGGCGGCAGGAGCGCGATCTTCATGGGCGACAAGGGCGCCGGCAAGTCGACTACGGCCGGCGCGATGATCAGCGCCGGGCACCGGTTGCTGACCGACGATGTCGTGGCGGTGGATATGTCGAGGCCGGACGGACCGGTGATCATTCCCGCCTTTCCGCAGCTGAAGCTCGCCGCCGATGCCGCCGCCGCCATCCCGATCCGGCAAGCGGAAATCCGCCCGCAGGCGCATCCGGCCATCGACAAGGCGCAGCACCGCCTGCATGGCGGATTTGCCCGCGGCGCGGTTGCGGCAACGCGGATCTACATTCTCCAGCGCCGCGACAGCGCGGCGATCTCGCCCCATGCGGGGCCTGGCGCCTTGTCGGCACTCATCAAATTCTCCTACGTGACGCGCTTCGGCCGCGCCGCGCTGGTCGGCGATTTCGCCGCCATGCATCTTCGCCAATGCGCGGGGCTGGCCAACCGGATCGGCGTGCATCGCCTCGAAGTGCCGGCCGGGCTGAACCGGATCGGCGAGGCTGTCGCGCTGATCGAACGGGACCTGGCGTCCGGCAACAGGCCGGAGTGAGACGAGCCATGGCCAAAATCCTTCGCCTGTCGCTGGTTCGGGATATTGCCGGCTTCGGCGCCGTTATGGCCCGGATCGGCGGGCGGCGGACATGGATCGCGCTCGTCTTCCTCATCCTGGGCAGCCTGACCGAAGGCATCTCGATCCTGCTGCTCGTCCCGCTGCTGCATCTTATCGGCAGATCCGACCAGGATTTCGCGATCAGGCTGCCTGACAACCCTGTCCTGTCCTGGCTGGTGCCTGGCGGGACGCTTGGGCTGGCGACGGTGCTTTGCCTGCTCGTCGGCCTCGTCGCGCTGCAGGCAGGCTTCAACCGCTTCAAGTCCGTCTATATGGCGCGGCTGCTCTATGACTTCGTCAACCGCCTGCGCATGGATCTGTTCGAGGCCATCGGCAGAGCGCGCTGGGGCATTTTCGCGCGCACACGCAGTTCTGATCTCGATCATGCGTTGACCGGCGACATCGATCGCATACAGGCCGCCGCCTTCTCGCTGCTGATGCTGGTGCAAACCGCCGTGCTACTGGCCGGTTATCTCGCGGTGTCGCTGTTCATCTCGCCGGTGATGACGTCGTTCGCCATCGTCATCGGCGTGCTGATGTTCGTGGCGCTGCGGCCGTTCCGCTCGCGCGCGACGACCTATGGCCGGGTGCTCACCGCCAATCGCCAGGACCAGTACCGCACCGTCTCGGAATTCCTCGGCGGCATCAAGGTGGCCAAGAGCCTGAATGTCGAGGCGAGCTATTTCGCGCAGCTGCAGGCGACACTGGAGAAGATGAAGGCCGACAACATCAGCTATGTGCGCAACAGCACGATCGGCACGGCCTTTTTCCAGGTGGCGAGCGTCATCGGCCTCAGCCTGTTCATCTACATTGCGCTTACCCGGTTCCATCTCGCGCTGGCCGAAATCGTCGTGCTGCTTCTGGTCTTCATGCGGATCGCGCCGCGCTTCATGGACATGCAGACGCAGGCACAGCAATTGCTGATCAACCTGCCCGCTTACGCCTCGATGCAGGACCTGCAGAGGCGCTTCGACGCCGAGCGCGAGACGGCGGCCAGCCAGGCCGTGCAGGGCGTGAGGTTGACCCTCGATGTCGGGCTCGACATACGCGATGTCTCGCTTGCCTATGCCGGCCTTGCCGATGCCGCGGAGGGCAAGCCTGTGGTCAGCGGCATCACCTTCGGCCTTCCCGCCGGCAAGGTCACCGCCCTTATCGGCCCTTCAGGATCGGGCAAGAGCACGATCGCCGACATGCTGCTCGGCCTGCTCGAACCGACACAAGGCAAGATCCTCGCCGACGGTGTCGAGATCGGGCCGGACAACCGCAGGCTTTGGCGCGACCAGGTGGCCTATGTGCCGCAGGACGTGTTCCTGCTGCACGACACGATCGCGGCGAACCTCAGGCTTGCCGCGCCGCAAGCCAGCGACGCGGAGCTGTGGGCGGCGTTGCGCGCGGCGCATGCGGCCGATTTCGTCAAGGGGCTGGAGCAGCGGCTGGACACGGTGGTCGGCGACCGCGGCATCCGGCTCTCGGGTGGCGAACGCCAGAGGATCGCGCTGGCGCGGGCGCTGTTGCGCAAGCCATCGCTGCTCATCCTCGACGAGGCGACCAGCGCCCTCGACTGGCAGAATCAGTCGCTGATCGCCAAATCGATCGACGGGCTGCGCGGCACGATGACAATCCTGACCATTGCGCACCGGCCTTCGATGATCGCCTTCGCCGATTGGGTAGTGGCCATCGAGAACGGCCGCATCGTCGAGGTCGGGCAGTATCAGCGCCTGAAGGCCAAATCCGGCAGCCGGCTGTCCAGGATGCTGTCGGGCGAGCAGGCGGAACCAGAGGTTGCCGACGCCGGCTGAGCGCGCCCGCCTCGCGGTTTCAGCAGGACGCCGCGCTAACGGATGCTGCGCCTGGCGCTGAACTTCTCGCCTTTGGCAGCCTTTGGAGCGCCAAGGCCTCTTTCGGCCTCGCGCATCCTGTCGGCCACGGTCGGCGCGCTCCTGGCAACCATGAGAAAGACCAGCAGAAAATAGCCGGCCTGACTAATGGCGACGCAGATCACGGCGCGCAGCATGATCGTGCCTAGCGAGGCGCCATCGAAATAGGACCACGAGATCACGATCGCGAGGGCGAACAGCATCCCGACAATGAACTTTGGAAGTGACATGTCCGTCGATCCATCAACCGACACGAGCATGCAAAAGTGACGACTTACCCACCCGAGTATCTCCCCATGCGCCACGCGAGCTTATCCTGCTGCTCGCTTTTCGGCCGGTTGCTTCCGGCCTTCCCAACCTATCCAAACTCTAACATGAACAGTTTGCGACTCTATTAAGGCGGGATACCTCGGGCAAGGCCAAGCACAAATAATTTTGAATGGGTTTTCGGGTTCGACTCTGGCATGCTGCGTCGCACACGCCGGCTCCACAGCCGATTGCGGAAAGCAGATTTTGCTGCAGTAGAATCCGCAATATTAATTAGTATTTAACTCGAATAACTTGGCCAAGTGAGTGATTCTGGGGTGAGTTATGGCAATCCCCTCTGCGACAAAGAACGATTCGCCCAAAATCGGCCTCAAAAAGGCACTACATTTCCTTACGTTGCTCATAGTTTGTCACAAACGCGCCATAAAGGTGAATTTTTGGGCAGGGCACGTTTATTATTTAGTCAATTCATGACGTGACTATTTCATCGTGATGGGAAATTGTGTGTTGCGCTGCAACATTTTTTTGATATCGTGCCGTAAACCATTCGTTCAACGTATGGAGTTGCGGCATGAGGGATATTGCCAAGTCGGCCGATGCGGGTTTTTCGCACGCCGGCATTGATTTTCCGCCACCGATCGGCGGGCTTCTTAAGCGTGGTTTCGATATCGTCGGTTCGCTGGCTGGCCTGGTGCTGCTCAGCCCGCTGTTCTTGATGGTCGCGCTGCTCGTCAAGTTGTCGGACGGCGGGACCATCTTCTATGGCCACAAGCGCATCGGCCGCGGCGGCCGGATTTTCCCGTGCCTCAAGTTCCGCACCATGGTGCAAGACGGCGAGCGGGTTCTGACCGCACATCTTGCCGCCAATCCGGAAGCCAATGCCGAGTGGATCGCGACGCGCAAGCTGAAGAACGACCCGCGCGTTACCCGCGTCGGCCAGGTGCTGCGGAAACTCAGCCTCGACGAGCTGCCCCAGATCATCAACATCCTGCAGGGCGACATGAGCCTAGTCGGGCCGCGCCCCGTCGTGCGCGACGAGCTGGAAATTTATGGCAGCGCCGCGGTCTACTATTTGAAGTCACGTCCGGGTCTTACCGGGCTGTGGCAGGTCAGCGGCCGCAACGACGTGTCCTATGACAGCCGCGTCGCCTTCGATCGTCATTATGTCGAGAACTGGTCGCTGTTCGAGGACATTCGCATCATCTTCAAGACAGTGCCTGCAGTATGGATGTCGCGCGGCAGCTACTGAGCCGCAAGGCCGGGCTCCGCAAGGAGCACGGCAGCCTTCGATTGGGACGCCGTCTCGCATCGGATCGGGCGTCCGGCAGCAAGCTCATCGGGCGATGGGGCAAGCGGATCGGAAACGTTCAGTTGAAAACAGACATATTCGGACTCCTTCGCGACAGCCGTCTGTCGCGCCCCATGATGCCGGCGCGGCTTGCTGTCGCCGGCCTTGCGCTTTTGCTGGCTGTCCCTGCCATGGCCGGCGACTATCAGCTTGGGCCGCAGGACAAGCTCAACATCCGAATCGCCGAATGGCAGACGGTCGAGGGCACGTTCCGCGACTGGTCGGCCATCAATGGCGAGTATTCGGTCGGCCCGGCCGGGACCCTGTCGGTTCCGTTCGCGGGAGAATTGCCCGCCGCCGGCAAGACCACCGCCGAGATCGCCGCGGCGATCAGCGAGACGCTACAGCGTAAGCTGGCGCTTTCGGACAGGCCGGAAGCTTCGGTGGAAATGGTGCAGTTCCGGCCATTTTACATTTCCGGCGAGGTGCAGAGTCCCGGGCAATTTCCCTATGTGCCGGAACTGACCGTGCTGAAGGCGATCAGCGTCGCAGGCGGCATCCGCCGCAACGCGGAGAATGGCCCGCAGCAGGATCGCGACCTGATCACCGCCAAAGGCAACTACGACATCTACGACGACCAGCGGCTTCGCCTCGTCGTCAGGCGCGCCCGCATCGACGCCGAGCTCGCCGACAAGACGACGTTCGAGGCGCCGAAGGAAGTCGCCGACGATCCGAAGGTGGCGACGATCGTCGCCGACGAGATGGCTGTGCTGACGTCCGATCAGAAGAAGCTCAAGTTGAAGCTGCAGGCGCTGGACGATCTGAAGAACCTTCTGCAAAACGAGATCGAGTCGCTGCAGAAGAAGATCATCAACCAGCAGCGCCAGGTGGACCTCGCCAAGGAACAGCTCGACAGCGTCGGAGCGCTGGCGCAGAAGGGCCTCGTCGTGCAGACGCGGGTGCTGAATTCGGAACAGACGATCGCCGACCTGCAGGGGCAGATCCTGGACTACGAGACGGCGATCCTTACCGCCAAACAGTCGATCAGCAAGGCGACGCAGGACGCTACCGACGCCGAAAACACGCTGAGATCGAGCCTCGCCTCCGACCGCCAGCAAGTCGAAACCGACCTGAAAGAAGCAGAACTCAGGGTGGGCATGCAAAAGGGCCTGATGACCGTGGCCTCGGACCCCGCCACGCAGGCAGCCATGACCAACAGCGATCAACCCGCCCTGCTTTACGCGCTGGTTCGGGTGGTCAACGGCAAGACGACCGAGGTCGCGGCGACCGAGGATACGCCGGTGCAGCCTGGGGACGTGATCAAAGTGAAGCTGGCGCCGATGGCCAGCCAGTAGGCGATCGGCATGTATGGCGCGGGCGAGCGCCGGCAAGAATTGAGAAAGCAGCCCCGCGGGGCGCTGGGCAGCTGCAGAAGTCGCGCAGCGATCCGCTGATGAAGGCCACGAATGCAGCCGGCAACCCGTCACATCTACCTCAATCTCGACGCGTTGCGCGGCGTGGCGGCGATCAGCGTCATGCTCTACCACTTCTCGCCGTTCATCGCTGACGGCAAGGTGCTGCCGTCGAGCTATCTGGCTGTCGACCTGTTCTTCCTGCTCAGCGGTTTCGTCATCGCGCACACCTATGACCGCAAGATCGAGAGCGGGATGGGGTTCGGCACCTTCCTGCTGGTCCGGCTGATACGGCTCTATCCGCTCTATCTGGCCGGCACGCTGCTCGGCGCCTTCTACCTGCTGATCAAGAACAGGCTAATGCCCGGCGAATACATGCCGTTATCCGATGTCGCCCTGATGCTGACGACGGGCATGCTGTTCATCCCGCTGGTTGGCGACGCCTACCACACGATCTTCCCGCTCAACCCCGCATCCTGGTCGCTGTTCTTTGAATTGCTGGTGAACATCGCCTATGTGCTGCTGTTCTTCGTCCTGTCGAAGCGGGTGCTCTTGGGCCTGATCACCGGCAGCCTGGCCTTGCTTGTTCTTGCCGCGATGCTCTCCGGCACGCTCGATTTCGGCATGACCGGCGCGACCATCGCCAGCGGCCTGCCGCGCGTTACCTTCTCGTTCTTTCTCGGCGTGTTGCTCTGCCGATCCATGGCGCACTATCAGGGGAGCTTCGGCTTCCTGCAGCGCGGCTACTGGGTCGAGATCGCGCTCGCGCTGACGCTGGTGATCTTCGCCATCGCGCCGGCAGGCGGCAGCGCACGCGCCGCCTATGATC